>JAYTQD010000397.1:0-3589 GCA_043746935.1 Acidobacteriaceae bacterium
AGTGTTCGCGCCAGTCTTCTCTACCGCCTCGTGTACGGTATTGAACACCGGCCAACCCTCGTGCGTCGTCCCGCCCTTGCCCGGGGTGACTCCGCCCACAATTTGCGTTCCATATTCCGCACAAGCCTTGGCGTGGAACGTCCCCTCGCGGCCGGTCAGCCCCTGCACAATCACTCGCGTATTCTTGTCGACTAAAATTGCCATAATAAATCTCTATCCTCCGCGGCCTAAGCCACTTTCCCCGCCGCTGCCACAACTTTCTCCGCCGCATCTTTCATCGCTTCCGCCACGATAAAGTTCAGTCCGGATTCCATCAGAATCTTCTTGCCCTCTTCCACGTTCGTACCTTCCAGCCGCAACACAACGGGCAGGCTAAGATTCGTCTTGCGCGCTGCCGCCACCACGCCTTTGGCCAAGGTATCCACGCGCAAAATGCCGCCAAAGATGTTGATGAGTACCGCTTTCACGCTCTTATCGCTCAACAAAATCTCGAACGCATGCCCAACTTGTTCTTCGTTCGCGCCGCCGCCCACATCCAGAAAATTTGCCGGCATTCCGCCCGCGTATTTGATGATGTCCATGGTCGCCATCGCCAATCCCGCCCCGTTGACCATGCACCCAACATTCCCCTCCAGCTTGATGTAATTCAAGCTGTACTTCGAAGCCTCAACCTCCAGAGGATCTTCTTCCGTAATATCCCGCAACTCTTTCAGGTCGGCATGGCGAAACAAAGCGTTGTCGTCAAACGTAACCTTCGCGTCCAGCGCAAACAGCCGTCCGTCCGTCGTCGTGATAAACGGATTGATCTCGAGCATCGACGCATCCGTCTCGGTAAAAGCACGGTATAAACCCTGCATAAACTTGACGGCGTCACCAATCTGCGCCGGCTTCAACCCCAGGGCAAACGCAATTTTGCGAGCCTGGAACGCGCTCATTCCTGATGGCTCAATATATTCCTTTAAAATCGCGTCAGGATTCTCTTCCGCAACCTGCTCAATCTCCATCCCACCGGAAGCCGACGCCATAACGAGCGGCTTGCCTTCGGCACGATCCACCAGAATCGCCAAATACAGCTCACGATCAATCGGCAGGGTCTCCTCTACCAGCAACCGCCGCACCACGCGACCCTCCGGCCCAGTCTGGTGCGTCACCAGAGTCATGCCCAGCATCTTCCGCGCCAGTTCGCCAGCTTCTTCCGCCGACTTGGCAATCTTCACGCCGCCGCCCTTGCCGCGCCCACCCGCGTGAATCTGCGCCTTGACCACGGCCCCGCCCGATCCACTAGCCAATAATTTTTTGGCAATGGCCGCCGCCTCTTCCGCTGTCGAGGCCATTTCTCCGTTCGGCACGGCGACCCCATATTTCCGCAAAATCGCCTTACCCTGATACTCATGAATTTTCATGAAGATTCCCGCACTCTCGATTTCTTAGTGATTCGCAACTGGTAGGAGCCGCTAGCGAACTCTTGATTCTATAGAACGCGCCGGAAGTGGTAAAGCGGGAACACCCAAATGGGTGCCCTCCCAACGGGTACCACACTTGCGAACGCCCCAACCGGCGAGTCGGGCTTAGAATCATCTTGCGGAGCCCATAAACCAAAAATGACCGACTCTGGCGGCTATCAGCAAGCCTGGCAACGATACAAGCAGCAAGGACGACTCTGGATCGCCCTTTTCATTCTCTACGTGCCGGCAGTAGTAGGCTCGGCCATGCTCAGCCTAAAATATTTTCACACACCAAAACCCGCCATCGTTGTGGCGATCCTCTGGATGGCATTTACGCTCTATCTAGGCGCCCGCATCAACCTCTGGCGCTGCCCCCGCTGCGGCAACCCCTTCTCCGGATCTCTCTGGCGCAGCAAGGGAATTTTCGCCTCCCAATGCGCCCACTGCGGCCTGCCCAAGTACGATAACGGAGAAGCCAGCTAGAACTGATTCCTCGAACTTAGCCCTCAATCCGCGCTACCCTGAACGTATGAACCAACCTGTCCTCCCTGGCGCGCTCCACCGGATCGTCACCCGCCGCCAATCGCTGACTCGCCCGGAGGCCCACGAGGTGATGGCGGAAATCCTGCGCGGCCAGGCCACCGACGCCCAGATCGCAGGCCTGCTGATCGCGCTGAGCATGAAAGGCGAGACCGTGGAGGAGATTGTGGGCTTCGCCCAAGCCATCCGCGCCGCCGCCCCCGCGTGGCCCGCACTCGAAGCCCACAACGTGGTCGACACCTGCGGCACCGGCGGCGACACCTGCGGCACTCTCAACATTTCCACCGCTGCCGCCTTGGTGGCGGCCGGCGCTGGCGTTCCAGTTGCTAAACATGGCAACCGCAGCGTAAGTTCAAAATGCGGCAGCGCCGACGTAATGGAAGCCCTGGGCGTGAATCTATCTCTCACCCCAGAGCGCCTGGCTGCATGTCTCAGCGAGGTCGGCATCGCCTTTCTTTATGCGCCCAGCCTGCACTCGGCCATGAAGTTTGTACAAACCGCCCGCCGCGATCTGAAAGTCCGCACCGTCTTCAATCTGCTGGGCCCGCTCACTAATCCTGCCCGCGCCTCCGCCCAGGTTGTCGGCGTCTATTCCATCGACCTGGTCGACAAACTCGCCGAGGCCTTAAGCATGTTGGGACTGCGCCGTGCTTTGGTTGTGCACGGCAACGACGGTCTCGATGAGATCACCATCTCCACCACCACGCGCATCGCCGAACTCCGCGATGGTCAGGTCCGCACCTACGAAGTAAGCCCAGAAGAATTTGGCCTGCGCCGCGCCCCGCTCAGCGAAATTGCTGGAGGCGACGCCGCCACCAACGCCAACATCGTCCACAGAATCCTGCGCGGCGAAAAATCCGCTCGCCGTGACGTCGTCCTGCTCAATGCCGCAGCCGCACTCGTCGCCTCAGGCCAAGCGGATACGATCACCCAAGCTCTACCGGCAGCCATCGCAGCCATTGATTCTGGCGCGGCGCTGGCGAAACTGGAAGCTCTGGTGAAGTTCACCAGCGCCGCTGCAACGTAGGGCGCTACTTCCCTTCCTTCTTGAGGCGTTCAATCTGTGCGAAATGATTCGGCCCGTGTCCCACCCAATACTTAATGATCTCGTCCAAGGTCACCTGACGGTTACGGTCGGGATGAAAACCGCTTTTGTCGAAGTCTTGCAGTTGTGCGCGCCGCAGCAAGCGCAGGTTGTGGAAGCGGTTCACACCAAACTGCGCGATCAGCTCCGGGATCGCCGCCTCCATGTAGCCTAACTTCGCCGCCCAGGCATCCTGATCCATGGGGGAAAACGTCGGGTCTTTATCGGCCAGCACCTGGCGGATGCGATAGCTAAACAGTATCTCCGCATCCGCCAAGTGCCCCACAATCTCGTGAATGCACCACTTCCCGGGCGCGGGTTTCCGCTGCAACACCGCCTCCGGCACTCCGGAAACAGCGGTCGCCAAGCGCTTAGGATCTTGTTCCGCTTCCGCAATTAGTTTCTTCAGCTCGTCAGCAGTCATTATGACCTCACATCATTTTTTATCACGGAATCATAGAATCGCGAGGGTTGAGAATCCAAGCAAGGTATCCTTGTAGCTCTACTGAATTTATAGGAA
>JAYTQD010000398.1:0-3589 GCA_043746935.1 Acidobacteriaceae bacterium
TAGTAATGCCTTGAGTAGGCTGCCGGGGTTGGCGGACCCTCTACTGCAATTCGACTTACAGGAAGAACTTCAGCAGCTTCGCCAGCGAGACTCGTGGCAGCGCGAGACAGGACGGAGTTCGAGGACGCTTGCGAAGTATCCGGATTTGCGGATCATCCTGATTTTGATGAAAGCCAAGACGCAAATGAATGAGCACCGAGCCGAAGGCAGGGTCTCTATTCATCACCTGCTCGGAACGATTTGCGTACATCTGCCGGATCGGAAGGTCAACTTGGCGGCAGGCCAATTGTTGGTATTGGATTGTGGCGTGCTCCATAACGTTGAAGCAGTGGAAGAGAGCGCTTTCCTGCTCACCATCGCTTGGCCGAAGGGAGTATGAGAATTAGGGTGGGAGGGTTTGCGCTAAATCCCCGTGTTTGGCGTACCGCGTGGCGCGACGACGACATAGCGAGCACGCTCCCTATATGGTAGAAACCATAGCTGCTTTTGAGAAAAGCAGTGTATTGTGAAGGGAGCGACTGTCCCTTTTGGTAATGGCGACTCGCGAGGCGGAGCGATGGCGCCGCCGCTGCCAACCCATCGTTGATCTCCCAGGTGCATTTAAGGATGAAACTAATGGTCCTAAAGAAGAAAGCAAGCCAGCCAACTGCCAAAACGCTGCCGAAAGCAGCTACCGGAATCCAGGGTTTGGACGAAATCACCGGGGGAGGGTTGCCCTGCGGCCGTCCCACTCTGATCAGTGGGGGCGCCGGCGCCGGAAAGACACTGTTCGGACTGGAGTTCCTGGTTCGGGGCGCTACACAATACAACGACCCCGGCGTATTCATCTCGTTCGAGGAGTCAATCCCAGATCTGACCAAGAATGTCGCTTCGCTGGGTTTCGACCTAGACCGACTGGTGGCGGACAAGAAATTGTTCGTGGACCACGTGTCCATCACGCGAAGCGAGTTGGGGGAAACCGGCGAGTATGACCTCGAGGGCCTCTTCATTCGAATTGCCGACGCCGTCCAGAGGGTTGGGGCGCGGCGAGTCGTTCTGGACACCATTGAAGCTCTCTTTGGCGATTTGCCCAACCCAGCTATCCTGCGCTCCGAAATCCGCCGCCTGTTTAACTGGCTCAAGCAAAGAGGATTGACCACGGTCATTACCGCCGAGCGGGACCAGCCTGACAAGATTACCCGGCACGGCATCGAGGAGTTCGTCTCCGACTGCGTGATCCTGTTGGATCATCGCATCCGGGAGGAGATCTCGACCCGGCGTCTGCGCATCGTCAAGTATCGCGGATCAACCCACGGCACGAACGAGTATCCATTCCTTATTGATGACCAGGGTATTTCCGTGCTGCCGATTTCCTCGCTGGGCCTGAACCACGAGGCGTCCAGCGAACGAGTATCGAGTGGCGTTGCCCGCTTGGATGGCATGTTGGGCGGCAAGGGCTTTTATCAGGGGAGCAGCATTCTTGCATCCGGAACCGCGGGAACCGGTAAATCCACCATTGCGGCATGTTTCGTGGATGCGGCCTGCCGCCGCGGTGAGCGCGCTTTGTTTTTCGCTTTCGAAGAATCACCCCAGCAGATCGTCCGCAATATGCGTTCGATCGGCATCGACCTCGAGCCCTGGGTCCGCAAAGGGCTCTTGCAATTCCATGCGGCGCGTCCCACCTACGGGGGGATCGAACAGGTTCTGTTGCTGACCCACAAACACATCACCAACTTCCAGCCCAGCGTGGTTGTGGTGGACCCGGTTACCAATCTGCTCATGGTCAGCACCCAAAACGAAGTGCGGTCCATGCTCACCCGTCTGGTCGATTTTCTGAAGACCCAAAAGATCACCGCGATTTTCACCAGTTTGACTGCGGCGGGGGCCCTGGAAGCTAGCGAGGCGGACGTCTCCTCTCTCATGGACACCTGGCTCCTGCTGAAGAACATCGAGGTCGGGGGAGAGCGGAACCGCGCGCTCTACGTGCTGAAATCGAGAGGCATGGAGCATTCCAACCAGATTCGCGAGTTCGTGCTCACAAACGACGGCGTAGAATTGCTGGATGTTTACCTCGGATCCGAGGGCGTGCTGACCGGTTCCGCCCGGGTGTCGCAGGAAATGCGCGAGAAAGCGGTGGTCACGTTCCGCCGGCAAGAACTGGAGTCCCGCCGACGCGAACTGGAGCGCAAGCGCCGGATCTTTGAGGCGCGCATGGTCATGCTTCGGGCGGAGTTTGAAGTGGAGGAAGAAATCATTCAACAGACCATCTCCGAATCGGAATTACTCGGCGAGGAAGTGGTGCAGGACCGCGGGCAGATGGTGCTGAGCCGGCAAGCGGACTCTTCCTCCTACAAGAAGACTGTGCGCGCCACAGCCGCGAGGAAACGCTGAATGCCGACAACCAAGACAAAGACTCGGGCGCGGCCTCGCAAATCGGCCCCCCGCAAACGGGTGGTTTGGAAGCTGCGGCTCTACGTGGCGGGCCAAACTCCCAAATCCATTCGCGCCTTTGCCAACCTCAAGGTGCTGTGTGAAGAGCACTTGAAGGACCGCTATCAGATCGAAGTGATCGACCTAAGGAAGAATCCGCAACTGGCGCGCGGCGACCAGATCGTAGCCATTCCGACCCTGGTAAGAAGGCTTCCGGTACCGGTCCGAACGATCATTGGAGACCTGTCCAACAGCGTGCGGCTGTTGGTGGGCCTGGATCTGCGAAAGGTAGACTGACCCAGATCAGGAAAGCCTACATGAAAACCCCCCCGAAAAAGAGCAGCCCGGCAGGAAAGCGGAAACTCGGATTGGCCGGGGAATTGGAGCAGCCCGGCTCCCATTCTCGCCAGGCAAAGTACGTCTTGCGTTTATACGTAAGCGGATCCACGTTGAAATCGGCACTGGCTGTTGAGAACATCAAGCGGATTTGTGAGCAGCACTTGAAGAATCGCTATGACCTGAAAGTCATTGACATTTACCAGCAGCCGAATCTGGCCAGGGAGGAGCAGATTGTGGCGGTGCCCACGCTCATCAAACGGCTCCCGCCCCCGCTGCGGAGGCTGGTTGGGGACATGTCGAACCTGGAAAAAGTGCTCTTCGGACTGGACCTGGGAATGCAGGAGTCATAGCTGGCGGAAGGCGGAACAAGGTTGGCCTACAGAAAGAAAAACCGCTCCTCGCAAAAACTGCCGACCCTTTCGCGCCGGGAATTAATCGCGCGCCTGAGCGAAGCCGAGGAAATTCTCCGCGCCATTCGTTCCGGTGAAGTGGACGCCATTGTTGTGAACCGCCAAGGCGAAGAGAAAGTGTTCACGCTGCAGGGGGCCGATCATACCTATCGTGTTTTCGTGGAGAGGATGAACGAGGGCGCCGCTGTTCTCAGCATGGATCACACCGTCGTGCACTGCAACGGCCGTTTTGCCCGGTTCCTGGGAGCGAGGCTCCAGAGCGTCATCGGTTCTTCCATGCTGGACTTGGTTTGGCGCGAGGATTATCCCATACTGATTGCCTTACTCCGGCGCGCAGCCCAAAGGAACTGCCGGGGCGAGATCCGTTTGCAATCGCGAAAAGGCGCCCCTTTGTCCGTCCATCTTTCCTTGAATCCTCTCCGACTGGACAA
>JAYTQD010000399.1:0-1283 GCA_043746935.1 Acidobacteriaceae bacterium
AAATCGCTCATTTGGCACCGAGCAACCCTGGCGGAACAAGTCGCCTCGGCTGTTTTGTATTTGCTGAAGTTGATGGGCCACAGTTTGTGAGCTGTGAGGTCTAACGTAGAGGTAAGCGGCGGCGACCGGCGAAGCCGGACGACGTCCGCTTGACCGCAAGGTTAGACCTGACGGACGACGATGCAGTGTTGGAGAGAACGCCGAACTGCGCAACGACATTCTTTTTGCGGTTCTATGAACACGAGCGCGACCAAAGCTTCCTTAGTATCGGGAGTTATTGATCTATTTGCCAAGGCCCTTGAGCAGGTCACCGACACCTCGTTTGACCATGTCCTGAACGGCGTCGGCTGGCTTTGTCGGCTGGCTGCGGCCAGGCGTCGAACTAATGGAAGCCTCTTGGGCAGTGAATCCACGACCTTTCGCGTAGTCGCGAGCTTCTGGTGAAACTTCTATCGCGGCTGCCGGAGTGACGTGAGCCCAGAACTGCCAGTTTGCAGCGGACTTTCGCCACAGCCAAATATCTGAATCAGACTTCTCGGCGACTCGGAGTTTCCATTTTCCCATAGATTTACTTTCGAGCTCCGAACAGTAACCTTTGTCGGTGCTGCTATCAGGAAGAAACGCCCCAGTAGAATCGCAAAGGAATGATGTGTTATCCGAGGTCCCAACTCCCTTTCTCCGGGTGTTGGTAGTCTGAATTTGTTTGATGTCGATGGGTAGATAGGGTCGCAAATGCTGTCGATGCGAAAACCACGCATTTATTGCAAATGAATCCTTGGGGCTTCCTAGGACACATCCTCCATTTCGCGGCCATCGTGCATTCGCAGTGTGCAGCGCTTCGGCCTGAGACGAGGCTTCGATAGCTTCCCAGCCGTTCGCCCCGTTACAGGCGTACTCAGCCGCGTGGCTCATGCTGGGTACCAACAGAATTGTCAATAGTGCGAGTTTCATGCTGATGTCCCTCCTCTAGTGAACGAGAGTAGTGTTGCCGACGTTACCATGTGCAGCGGTGACGGCGGCCCGTTTACTACGCTAGCTTTGGACGGCTTTGCGGTCAAAGCAACCGATTGCACTTCGGTGGCCGCAGTTGAGTGCCAGTCTGGAGGCTTGAAGGTCTAACGTGAAATTGAGCGGCTGCGAAGCAGTCCGCTCGAATGTGGGTTAGGCCCCATGTTTGACAACCGAAAGGAAAGACGATGAGCGAAACACCGATTTGGACCCCAGCCGACGAGGCGATGCGCTGGCTGAACGAAGTGGAGCTGGCGCAAGGCGGCGCCAATGGC
>JAYTQD010000400.1:0-3565 GCA_043746935.1 Acidobacteriaceae bacterium
ATCTTGCGTTAGCGCGCCGTTGCCCCTGCCTACAGGCGCTCCGTTGACATCGCGGTTCCGGTCGGCTTCCGCCATCTTCTCGAGGTCCGCGCTCTTGTCCTTCTTGTCGCGAGCCTTCTGCGTCCGGCCGTACACGCGCACATCACTGCCGCGCGCTTGAATCAAAACTTCTCCGGCGCTGGCGTAGCTCACGGCGAATTCCGTCCACTGATTCCACAACTGCGGTTTCACCGTCCAGCAGCCCGCCTGCACCGCAAATCCGTTTTGCGTGTTCGCGCTGACGCCGCCGCGCTCGAGGACCGAGTAGTCGCCCTCATAGCGAAGAGCTGTGTCGGGACCGAGCATGGCGTTGGTGCCGTTCTGCGTGAGGTTGCCGCCGGAATCTTTTTGCGTGACCGTCAAGTCTCCGGGTAGCAGGGCTTGCGAATTTGCCACTACGCGCCCGTTCACCGCCACATTCCCACGTGCTGCCAGCATCGCTCCCGAAGTAGGTGCCTGCCCCATCATCACCGCTGGAAATGAGAACAGCAGCAGCCAACTGACGCCGGCACGCCACTTCTTTCCCCCGCTACGATGATCGCGCATGGTTACTAAACCCTCAAGACAAAACGATACGTCTGTTAAGAATACGTGCCAAGTCCTTCGTGGTCAAGGGCTTGGATGTTACACAAGTACCACCTGGATTCCTGCCAGCAGCACGGCCCGGAGCGACCTAATGGTCACGCCCATGAATGGGCACTGGCACGGTCCTAAATAGTTGGCGTGAAACCAATTTCCGGGCATACTAGAGAAGGGTAGGTTCGAGATAGCGCCTCGAAACCTTCGGAGGATGTGTGCCGCTAGTCACTAGTCCCGGACGCCAACTGCCGCCGGACGGAGAACCGTCCAAGCCGGAGGATCGTCAACGGCGGCGGCTGATCCTGGCCCTCATTCTTTTTTTAAGCGCAATCGGAGTCGTCGTATACAAGAGCAGTACCTCCGTATCCACCCCGCAGCCGACGCTTGAGTCTTCATTGCCCGCCGCAGTACCGGCTACGCCCGCGCCAGATATTTCCGCTAAGACCGAAACACTCCCGTCAGAAGCTGGCACCACGGATGCCACTTCAAAGCCGCACGAAAAACAAAAAGCAACACACAACCCCGGGAAAAGCTCGCCCGCGACCGTAGATACCGGGAGTCTCGCGCCCGTTATTACCCGAAAGGTTCTGCCTCCGCTAGCGGTAGAAGTATTTGCTGGAGGCCGCCCTGTTCCGCTCCAATCCAATCCCACGGTTGCGGTTCATGTGGATACCAGCGGCGGCGTGCAAGGGAGAGCAACCGCCCCCAGCGGCGCCACGAACTCTTCGGGTGGCGCTTCGTCAGACGCAGGGCGGGTTCGGATTTCCCCGGAAGCACTGCAAGTTCTTGCACACCCGGTCGATCCCAACTATCCGCTGCTAGCCCGGGAAATGAAGGTTCAGGGTTCCGTGATTCTCGATGCCTTCATTGGTCGCGACGGGTCGATCCAAGCCCTCAAGATTGTGAGCGGACCTACCATTCTGGCCACGGCTGCCATGGAAGCGGTGCGCCAGTGGCGCTTCAAACCCTACCTGCAAGGGGGCCAAGCGGTGGAGACCGAGGCCCGCATCACGGTAAATTTCACGATTTCCACAACCTAAGGGGCGGTGTGTGGAAAACCCCGCCTGAATTGGCTGAAGTTTTCCATATATGGAGTTTTTCCACAAAAAACGAGCGCCAAGGTCTCTTGCGAGACCTTGGCGCTCGGGCAGCCCTCCCCCAGAACTGCTCACTTTTGAGACTAGAACTTCTCCCCAAAAACCGGAATGGCACGAACGTGGGGCATTCTCCCCCAGCTGTGCAATGGCCAAAACTGCCCGGGCGGGCCATGCGGAATACAACGATTTAATAAATTTCTAGACTTGGTACACCCATTTATGGGAATAATAGTAACGTTACTATCTTCTAGTAACGTTTTGCTGCTTTGCCGTTGTCAATCTCACGGAGGGGAATCTGTGAAAAAGAAAGCTAGTAAGAGCGCAGCAGGATCTAAGGTTGTTACAGAAGCCGGATCCAAACTGCGTGAAATTCGAGAAGGCCGGGGACTCACCATGCGCGATGTGCATGGCGAAAGCCGGTCGATTGCACAAAAACACGGCCGCAAGGGATTTGAAATGGTCCCGAGCCGCCTTCACATGCTGGAGCGCGGAATGCATGTTCCGAATGTCTTCCGGCTCTATTCACTGTCCACTATTTACGGAATCAGCGTAAAAGACCTGTTTAGCCTGTATGGGTTGAAACTGACCCCATCGCTCAACGCTGGAAAGAAATAGGTTCCGCCGGCCCCGGGCTTGGAGAAACCAGGGGCTGGTGGTTTCGAAAGCTTTCTGGCGCATCCAGTTCTGGAGGATCTAGGTTTTAGGCCTCCAGGGCAATATTCTTGAGGGGAAAGAACAAGGCGCTTGCGCCGGGTTCTTTCCCCTCTTGTTTTTTGTGTGGCGCGCGCCGCCTGCGCCTGCGCCTGCGAAATTCGCATTAACGACTTCTTTTCGCATCGATATTTTCGAATCGTAGAGTTGTGCGAAGCGTGAGAAATGTTGTTCACTGGTAGTTCGGCGGCGATACCACCATGTCCCGCTCGCCGAAAAAATCTCATGCATATTAAGATTCTCGGTTCTGCGGCAGGGGGCGGATTTCCGCAGTGGAATTGCGCCTGCGCGAATTGCCGTGCCGTCCGCGCTGGAACCTTTGCGGGAAAACCGCGCACGCAAGCGCAGGTAGCCGTGAGCCCCGGCGACGGAGAATCCTGGTTTCTGCTGGGAGCCTCGCCGGATCTTCGATCGCAAATTGAGGCCACACCGGAACTGCACCCGCGCGCGGGAGTGCGGCAGTCCCCGATTTCCGGCATCGTGCTGGCCAGCGCGGATCTCGATCATGTACTCGGATTACTCTTACTGCGCGAGTTGCAACCGCTCCGTGTGTTCGCCACGGCCTCCGTGTTGCAAATTTTGCGCCAGGACAATTCGTTTTTTGGCATGTTGAACCGGATCCCACGCCAGGTAGAATGGAGCACGATTGTCCCGGGCGCGCCGTTTGCGATTTGCCCTGCGAATCGTCCTGCTGATGATCAGCCCTCCGGACTAGTGGCGTCGGCCATCCGCCTTGGAACGCGATATCCTGCTTATGTGACGCCGACACGAGCGCAACAGCTGCAACCCGAAGAAGCCGTAACAGGATTGATCGTGGAATCCGCCACCGGTAAACGCCTCGCCTACATGTCAGCTGTGGGCGAAATTAACAAAAATCTGCTGGAGACTTTGGACGGCGTCGACGTGCTGCTCTTCGACGGAACGTTCTGGAGCGACGACGAGTTGATTCGCGTGGACAGCAGCGGAGCTAGGGCGCGGCAAATGGGCCACATTCCCGTTGGCGGCGCGGATGGCTCCCTGCGGCAACTGGCGCAACTACGAAAGCCGAGAAAGATTTTTGTGCATATCAACAATACGAATCCTATGCTGAACGAATCGGGCGCTGAGTACCGCGAAGTGCGCGAGGCGGGCTGGGAAAT
>JAYTQD010000401.1:0-9510 GCA_043746935.1 Acidobacteriaceae bacterium
GCGCTAGTCGATTCAGCGTGTTGTTCGTTCAGCTGCCGATCATTCGCCTCGTAAGAGAACGTCCCTGCTGGAATTGCGCTCAGAGTCGAGGTCATCGTCTTGCGGTTGTTGGCGGCGTCATACAACGTATATCCGACCGTACCGTTGATGCCGCCCGGGTCGCCCGAGATCGCTTCCGACGCCAGCCGGTAGTCGTTGTCATACCCGTAGGTCGCCATCCGCCCGCCCAGGTCCGCCGCCACGGTGCGGTTCCCGGCAGGAGCCAGGGTGTAGGTAAAGCTTGCCAGAGGGCTTTACGCAAGGACGGGCGCAGCAAGCCGTCGATCCCCGCTATGACCCTGATCGATCAGAGACCCGTCGAGATCCAAATGCGACTGGTTCCAGGCCATTGGGAGGGCGATCTGATCATCGGTAAGGGCAACCTCTCCCAGGTCGGCACGCTGGTCGAACGCACCACATTATTCGTCGCCCTGGTCAAGCTGACTAGCAGTAAGGCCGACGTCACGGCCCAGGCCTTCACCAAGATCCTCAACCGCTTCGACAGCCAGTTGCGCCGTTCCATGACCTTCGACCAACGCTCCGAAATAAGGCACCATAAGAGATTGACGGCCAACACCGGCTTCGACGTGTACTTCGCTCATCCCCATGCTCCCTGGGAGCGCGGCATCAGCGAAAACACCAACGGTCTGCTTCGCCAATACCTACCCAAAGGAACCGATCTGTCCCTGTTCTCCCAGGAACAACTTGACGACATCGCATGGAAACTCAATACCCGCCCCAAAAAAACTCTGGGATGGAAAGGGCCCTCTGAACTGTTCCTCCCGGAAGGAGCTTTCGACTTCGTGCAAAACTAGTCACCTAAAATCAAACCTGTTGCACTTGGAACTTGAATCCGCCCACTCGATATTCCGATTACGGAATGTAACATCTAAAACCGACTGACAAGGTCGCCACCCGCCGATCAGCAACAATCCGAGCAGCGCTGCTCACCAATACAAAACCAGCTCTTCTGCTTTGACACGCTTGCCAATACTAGATCCGTCCTCCTTAAAAATCTCCAACTCGTCCATCTTTCCATCTACAACATGAAGGGAAAAATGAATCAAGACTCCGTCGCTATCTGGACAGATCGCCTCGGTTGGACATCTAGAAGAAACGTTGGCCCGATGATTCGCGAGTGACCTTAACGCAAGGCTACCATTTTCGTCGATCTGTCTTGCAGTTAGAGAAGCCAACTGCTGATGCAAAACTTCTCGTCCCGGAAAATCGTGATCAAGCAACTTTCCGATCATCTCGAATTCGGCCGTCTTGAGCGGTCGAAATTCCGCCTCCATGCTTTCGCTCTCCCTCACGGCAAGGTAAACGTACCAATATTAATACAGCCAGTCCCAACTCTCGGAAACGCCCGGTAGATTATGTTCGTGTAGTCAACTTCAACTATTCCCCAGAACTCCCCTCCGATGTCGGCTCCCGAGTTTGCGACTTGCAAAACTGCCTGGGTTATTGCATCCACTATTGCAGTCTCGGATATAAGTGTACAAGCAAGATGTCGCAGCCCGTGTAATTGCCCGTTCTGCCTTGAAAATGTAACGGTGCCATACTCAGCCGCCGCAGCGTATCCGGTAGGATCAACCGCGTTGACCGGATTATTTGCAGTGTACAAGTATTTGTGCAGCGTTACCGGGTCCTGGATGCTCCCCACATACAGATCCGCGGTCTGGAACCTCCTCACCGCCGGATTGTAATACCGCGCCCGCAGGTAGTACAGGTTCAGCGTGCTGTCGAACTGCTCCCCGCTGTACAGGAAGCTATTAGCAGTGCTCCCCGTTCTCCCGATCAAAACTCCAAACGCATCATACTGGAACGTATCCGTCACCGCGCCCGCCGAACTCGTTAGGAAGCGCACATTCCCGTGCCCGTCGTAGCCGTAGAAGCTCGGCGTCCATGTGCTGCCCACCAACTGGTTCTCACTGATACGATTCAGCCCGTAGGTGTACGTCCGGTTCACAGCGGTGCCGACGACTTCGTCCAGCACCTGCGCGTAGCCCGTCGGATTCAACGTGTCCACCAGATACTTTGTCGTCACGCCGCCGATGGTCTCCGACACCCGGTTCCCGTCGCCATCGTTGTTGATGACCACCGCCCCGTAGCCCGTCAGATGGTTCTCGAAGTCGTACGTCCGAGGGATACTGCCCGAAGTCTTGGTATTGCCGTTCGCGTCATAAACGTCCGTGGTCAAACGGTCATTGGCATCGTAGGAAAACGTTCCTGCGGAACAGCCACCTGAAACAAGAATACTTGGCAGTCCTCGAAACCAGCCATCAGACGCCCTACTTCCTCAATCTGCACTACCGCGACGTGGCGCACACCGTCATTCTCGGGCGCACCGGGTCGGGCAAGTCCTTTCTGCTGAACTTCCTCATCACTAACCTCCAGAAATACAACCCCTACACGTTCATCTTCGATCTCGGCGGCAGTTTCGGCAGCCTCACGCAACTGTTTGGCGGGTCGTATCTCAAGATCGGCATTGAATCGAGGGATTTCAAGATCAATCCGTTCGCGCTTTCGCCCACCAAGCGCAACCTGGATTTTCTGGCCCTCTTTGTTCGCGTCCTGGCCGAAGCGCAAGGCGAGGCCATCAGTGGCACACAGGAGCGGGAGCTGTATGAGCAGATTCAGAACCTCTACGAACTCGACGACCCGACGCTGCACACGCTCGGTACGCTGGGCAACACCTTGCGCCGCGATCTCGATAGCCGCCTCTACAAATGGAAGCAGGGCGGCCAGTTCGGCTTTTTGTTCGACAACGCCGAAGACACCATCAACTTCTCACGCTTCCAGTGTCTCGACTTTCAGGGGATGCGGGAGTACCCGCAAGTGCTGGAGCCGCTGCTCTTTTACGTTCTGCATCGGGCCGACGCCATTATCCGCGATCCCGCGTTGAGTCATGTCTTCAAAGCCTTCTTCATTGACGAAGCCTGGGTGTTCCTGAAGAACCCGAGCATCCGGGCCTACATCGTCGAGGCATTGAAGACCTGGCGCAAGCACAATGCAGCGTTGGTGCTTTCGACGCAATCGCTCGACGAACTGCGCAAGTCCGACATCATCGACGTGATTCTCGAAAGCTGTGTCACCAAGATTTTCCTCGCCAACCCCGACATGGACGCCGAACTCTACCGACTGCACTTCCACCTCAACGACCACGAGATTGAGCTGATCGCGGGGCTGATCCCGAAGCAGCAGATGCTCATCAAGACGCCGGACACGTCGAAGGTTGCCAACCTCAACGTGGACGCCAAGAGCTATTGGCTTTACACCAACGACCCATATGACAACCGGAAGCGCGACGAGGCTTTTTCCGTCTACGGCTTCCAGAAGGGCTTGGAGGTTCTCGCCGGATCATGCCCGGCCTCGAATGAAATCAAAACTAAGTTGGGAGAAAAACCATGAAGCTGTTTCGCTTTGCTGTGCTGTCGCTCGCTTGTTTTTTCGCCTTCACGCTTGCTCTTACTGGGGTGGCTCACGCTGGGAACGGCGCTCGCGTCGTGAAGTATTCGCCAACCGATGTGATTCCAATCCGCGCCAAGGTCCGTTTCTCCACCCTCATTGTGCTCCCCTCCGACGAAGAGATTCTCGACTTCACCACGGGCGACAAGGAATTCTGGATCATCAACGGCGCTCACAATCTCTGCTACCTTCACCCGGCACAAGCCGGTATCCGCAGCAACCTGAATCTTGTGACCGCGAGCGGCCACGTCTACTCGTTCTTGTTAACGGAAATCAGCAAAGACAAAGCATCGACCCATGAGGCTGACAACGAAGTCGACCTGAAGGTTTTTGTCACGCCGGATAGCAAAACGGGCAACGAGTTCGGAGCTTCGCTTGGCCCGTTGGGCACGGGTATCACGCCAGCGAAGTATGTTCGCGCCAGCGAAGCCGAGGCCTATAAAAATGAGTTGGCGGGCCTCCGCAACCAGCTTGCCGAAGATCAAAAGCACGCCGAAGACCAAGCCGCCAAGGCAATCGCCGCCTACAAGCAAACCTATTCGACAAAGCTGATCTTCGACTACGCCCTCGACAAGAAAACCCGGCTGGCTCCGTTCTTGGTCTCAGAAATCTACCACGACGAAGCCTTCACCTACATCAAGTCCAGCGCTAGCGAGAGACCCACGATTTACGAAATAAAGGACGGTAAACCCAATCTCATCAACTTTGACGATGCGAACGGCGTTTACATCGTCCCGAAGATCCTCGACAGCGGCTATCTCGTCGTGGGTAAGAGGCGCGTGACCTTCCACCGCAAAAGCTTGACACCAAGCGATGGCGCGAACTGATCTCGGGAGACACAAGGAAAGATTGACTGCGAAGGAGTGATATATGGAACAACCAATTCAAGACAAAACTAAGAGGCCAGTAGGGCTAATACCGAAAAACCTTCAGGCGTTTCTTCTCGTGGGACTCGCTTTGCTCATGGTGGTCATTATGGCCCTTACTGGTCACAAGCCGCCTGTGCCCGTGGGATTGCCAACAACCCCGGCGTTGCCGACCATCGTCCCTGTCAACGCCGACAAGGTTACGGACTTCCAGAAGGGCATCGAACAGTCGCAGCGCGAATCCGCGCCGCAAGCGGAGGCAGCGCTGCTAGCGCTGCAACGGCAATTTTCCTCGCAAGCGGCGACGGGTCAAACGCCTTCCTCCAATCGCTTTGGAACCCCGGTTAAGTCATCCCGTCCCAACGGCGCGTACCCGCCCAACGCGTATGCGGCGGCAGACGATCAGCAGCCGGACGGCGGACCTGTCGATGCCATGGAAGAAGAGCGGAGGAAACGCGCCTACCTTTCGCTCTTTTCTGACAACATTGCACTTTCGTATCGTAAGGAGTTAAGCGCCGCCTCAACGCGTCCGCAACGATTTTCTACCGTGGCGATGCCGCTAGACCCGGCTCCAAATCAAGACTTGCAAAGCGCAGATGGTCTCAGCGCCCCAGTAACCTCCGACCTTGGGCAGGAGAGCGGGCTGGCCCAGCAAGCACTGAGAACCGACACCGTTTCTGAAAGACAAGAAGCCGCGGAGTCCTCAAAACCAAAAACAAGTGCTTCGCAACCGAACGTGAACCCTCCAGCACCATCCATTGAGGGCAAGAAGTATGTCCTGTTTGAAGGGACCGTCCTCGAAACTCTTCTCATCAACCGACTCGACGGCAGTTTCTCTGGCCCCATCGTTTGCCTGCTTTCGACCAACGTCTACTCGCACGACCGTCAACACATACTCATTCCATCCGGGAGCAAAATCCTGGGCGAAACCAAGAAGGTGGACGCCTCGGGCCAAATGCGACTCGCTGTGGTCTTCCACCGCCTCCTCATGGCCGACGGCTTTTCCGTCAATCTCGACCAATTCCAAGGCCTAGATCAGGAGGGAGCCACGGCCCTCAGAGACAAGGTCAACAACCACTACGTTCGCATCTTCGGCGCATCGCTCGCGCTCGGCGTCTTGGGCGGCGTCGCACAGCTTGGTACCGCCAGCACGCCTTACACCAGTTCCACCGACCGCATCCGCGAAGGCTTCGGTACGGGCATGGCGGGTGCCGGAGAACACATCCTCGACAAGTTCTTGAACGTCCTGCCCACCGTCACCGTCCGCGAAGGCTCACGTATCAAGATTTATCTGTCCAACGATCTTTTGTTGCCCGACTATGCCGCGCACAACGCGGCGTCCGACATCTAGCCAAGAAAACTGAGGAGGGGATCTCATGAAGAAACTACTTGCCACTGCGTTGATCGCTTTGCTTTCCACTACCGGGCCAAATTCCGCCCAAGCCCAGGTCGTCGGGAGCGTGGTTTACGACCCGGCGAACTATAAGAACGCCACGCTCCGCTACGCCCAACTGATCGCGCAACTCCGGCAGTTGCGTGCCACCTACGCGCAGGTACTCAATCACTACAACCTTGCAGTCCAGATGTCGCACAGCATTCCCAACATGGTCTCGCGCTATGGAACCAGCTCGACTCCCTGGCGCTATGCCAACGCCCGTGACCTCTACGGAAACACCACTCCGTGGCTCAACGGCGCGAACTCCGGCCTCGTTCCCGCTGTCCTGAACGGCTATCAAAAAGCCACGAGCACGCTCCAGTCCTACTCGCAAACTCTGTTGTCGTTGATGCCTCAGAGCGAAGTGCAACGCCTTGAAGCCGACGCCGCCACTGTCGAACTCGTCGATGGAGCCGCGCAAAATGCTCTCGCAGCCATTGGTGCGATCCGCGCCAACGCCGTTTCCACCACCAGCACCATTCGCAACATCCAGAGCGATTCTTTGTCGAGCAACGCGAACCTGAACACCGAAGTTGGTGTGCTCAACAAGGTCAATGCCACGAGCGTCCTTTCGCTGCAAAGCGCCCAGGACACCAACAAGTTGCTCGTCGCTCTGCTCGAACAGCAAACGATTCTCTCGAAACAACTGCGCGACGCCTCCACCAACATCACCAACGCCGACATCAGCCGCCGTCAGAATACCGTGGCCTTCAGGCAGCAACTCACAGGAAACATCGGGCAGACACTCAACGGCTACCGCTTGCCCTAGCGACTGTGGCGTGCATGTTTGTCAGGGAAACGACGAGGGAAAGGAACATCCGTATGGGACAGCTCAACACCATCACGGCGTACATCACGCAGCTGCTTACTCAGCACGTGGGCCAGTTCGCCTTCCTCGGCCAGGGCATGTTCCTTTCCTTCGCCACCATCCTCATCGTCTGGTTCGGCGCGAAGGCCGCGCTCAGTTCCGCTGACCGCGGCGGCGGATTTAACTTCGGCAACTTCGCCAGCCTCGTCATGATGATCTCGTTTGGCTACGCCATGACCCAGTACTACGCCACGCCCATTCCCGGATTCGGACGCAGCTTTTATCACGTCATCCTCGACCAGACCGAATACCTCAGCAACTTGATTGCCGGGGCGCAGCTTCAAAATGCTTCCGACGCCATCAGCAAGTATCAAAGCCAGATTCAGTCGCCCGGACTCAGCGATCTAGTCGGCAGCATCGCCTACATCCTCGATTTAGTGATTCTCTCCCTTTGGCAGGCCGTCGCCATCATCATCACCGCCTACGGTTTCGTTGCCCAGGCCATCTGCATTCTCGTCGGCCCCGTCTTCATCCCCTTCTTCATTGTGCCTAAGCTCGAATGGCTCTTCTGGGGTTGGCTCAAGTGCTTCATGCAATACGCCTTCTACCAGGTCATAGCGGCGGCCACGATGTTCGTCATGGGCAACCTCGTAATCGCCGTGCTGACGCAGCCTCCGTTCCTGCCCGTACCCGATCCGGCGACCTTGCTTGGACTATTGATCGTCGTATTTCTGGGCGGCATCTACGCCTTGCTGAAAGTTCCCGCCCTCACCAGCCACATCTTCAGCGGCATGTCCGGACTGCACTCGGGAGCCATCGTGGAGCACTACCTGCCATGAGGAATTGCGTTGTGAATGAATCGAACTACGAAAGATTGGCCTATGAAAAACACTAAGTTTAACGAAGCCAAGTCAGATCCTTTCTAATATCGAGAATCACGCCGCCATGCCTGATTTCCATTGCCCATGCGGAAAAATGATAAGTCAACCAAGCGCTCGCAGGCTCGTGATGCGACCGCAACAAATCGCGCACTTTGCCCGTCAGACGCTCAGGACAATGGGCATCCCAATGCCCACGAAGGCGCGCCCACTCGGGACCAATGCCGAAAACAATAACATCTGGTTGCAATATGTCAACCTCTCGACCAAGCCATCGGAGAGAATTACACTTCATGCAATCACATTCTGAATTAGATCCCGCGCAGGGGGCCGATTTCGGAATCTCATACTGCTCTGTGACTCTGCCATTTACGCTACGCTTTACTACGGTGTTAACTTTGTACAAATTGCTCCACGCGATCAAGTCAATTAGATGGTCGCACTCTGCAGAGGGAGGCAGCAAAGCTCCCGCGATGAGCATTGGAATTGTCCAAAATGCGTGGCTCGCGGGGCTTTGGCTATAAAGCTGGTCATGGACGTAGTCCGCTGTTTCTTTGGCTGGGTCCAAGTCAGTTCTGCTTTGCCAATCGGCGAGTCGCATTCTCCAGTAGTGATCGGGTTTTTCTGATCGGGCGCCGACGCTTTTTCCAACGAAAAGAATCTTTGGGGATGAGTGCCAGTACTGATCTCCGCACCAAGGCACAAACGGTGTCGTCCAGGCCGGGCCAAACTCGATATTCGTTCTGCGGAAATGTTGCACCAGTTGGTTCTGATATTCACGCCACTTATCCCTTTGAAAGCTCATGTCCATGATTTCTTTCATTGCCGCTTGGACTGCCGTCCATGGGTAGCCAATTGTTAACAATCCGGATCACTCGAATTTGGAAGCGATTAATTTCTGGAGAAACGCCTTTCCGGGCTTGGGTACCCGCAGTTCCGGCCAAAAGTTTACGCCGCGGTCAGGAAGGCCGATTGATTCCCCGGGGGAATCTCTCGCCCTACAATATGTTTTTCACTTGCAGCCGCCTTCAAAGGGCTTCAAGTCGACGCTGGGGAAGTGATAGACGTGCAGGTTGCCATCCTCTTCCTCGACGTCGAAAGCCTTGCCCACAAGAGACTTCAACAAGTTCATATCTTGGATTTCGAGGTCCATCCAGTCATGACTTACACGGCCAGGAGCCTCCCTAGAGACAACCTTATCGTTCTCTCGAAAGTGGATTGCTGTAAGAGGGTGCAAATGCCGGGGAAACTTAATGCGTCCATTGTTGACACTGCCATCTTGTCCACATAGTAGCCACATGCGAGCCGGGGGTAGGTCCTCAGACTGCAGCTCGAACCCAGTCCCGTTTCCATAAATTTCACTCCACACCTGTTCGCGAGTCCACTTGCCTTGAGGACTCGCCCCGAGGACGAGCGCAGGAGCCTTTGGCTTGGCAACAAAGGCTGCGAGCAGTCCTTTGAGGTTGGAAGCAGCCTCGCTGCCTGACTTGAAAGGGCCACCGACGCCAAACGTCCACCAGCCAGTTTCGCTTTTTGCGACTGGTTTGTTGCACCACCACTGCACACCGTTTGTGAGATAGACCTCGCGGAAGCCATCAGCAGCCAGTTGAAGGCCAACGTCCTTGCCAAAGAAACCGAAGCCTGCACGAACCTGCTGGATTGCTTTGTCCCGAACGACGAGAACCTCAGACTGCGAACCACCTGTCGTAGCTTCAACTGGATGGCCTACTGACTTACTGGTGACAGTCGCCAAGTCCTTTGCGAACTTGTCACGGTCTGCTTTTGTGGGTTGCTCTTGAGCGAACGCGGGAGTCGCGAACGCAAGGACTGTGATCGCAATCAGAAATCGCTTCATTGCTGAAGCTCCAACCTTCAAGCAGGTTAATCCGCTTTGGCTCACGCTTCCTCTTTATAACAGCTCACTGCTGTCCGGTTCAACTCGTCGCCGCATGCTGCAAGTGTTTGTAAATAGTCATCTTAAGGCGTGTTGATTGTTGCCGCGATTTGAACTTCTTT
>JAYTQD010000402.1:0-9496 GCA_043746935.1 Acidobacteriaceae bacterium
GATCAGCGCCTGGCGAAATTTCACGTGGTGCAGATGCCGTTTCATTCAGTGGGGCTGAGTCCACGAGAGCGCAAGCTCGTCGGCAAGTTGGTGGAAGCCTGCCAGTCTTTGGAGCGAATCTACTGGCGGCAGAGCGATCCCGAAGGGCTGGCACTGTATGAATCATTAAGCACCAGCTCCCATGCGGAAGACCGGAAGCTCCGGCGCTATCTGCGCATCAACGGTTCGCGCTTTGATTTGGTGGACGAAAATAAACCGTTCGTCGGCGCCGAGCCAATGTCTCCAGGCCGCGCTCTTTACCCGAAGGGTCTCACGCAAGCGAAGATCGACGCATTCCTAAAGGTTCATCCAGAGAAGAAAGCCGAAATCTACAACCCCTTCACCGTGGTTCGCTGGCATGGCGACACTCTGGAAGGGCTCCCCTACCACATCGCCTACCGAGCTTTCCTGGAGCCCGCAGCGAAGTCCTTGCGCGAGGCAGCAGCGCTCAGCGATGACCCAGCGTTCGCGAAGTTTCTCCACCTGCGCGCCGACGCCCTGCTCAGTGACGACTATTTTGAGAGTGATCTGGCATGGCTCGATTTGAAAAATCCCAAATTCGACATTATTTTCGCGCCCTACGAGACCTATCTCGACGGCCTGCTCGGAGTGAAAGGTTCTTACGGCGCAGCGGTGATGATTCGCAACGAAGAGCAGAGCAAGAAACTGGCATTGTTCCAAAAATATGAATCGGACATTCAGGATGCCCTACCACTTGCTCCGGAAGACCGTCCCTCGAAGCGCGGTTTCGAGACGCCCATGGAGGTTATGGATACACCATTTCGTGCCGGTGACCTGCGCCATGGCTATCAGGCGGTAGCGGATAATCTTCCCAACGACCCGCGCATTCATGAGAAGAAAGGCAGCAAGAAACTGTTCTTCAAGAACTTCATGGATGCCCGCGTGAATTACGTGATTCTTCCCGTGGCGCGCAAACTGATGCGCGCTGACCAGTCGGCCAAGGCTTCCGCCGACGGCTACATGCTGGCCACAATCATGCACGAGGTCTGCCACGGCCTCGGCCCCGCGTTCTCCCGAACGCCGCAAGGGCAAAAGGATATTCGCGAGGCGTTCGGCCCGGTATTTGGCGGTCTGGAGGAAGCGAAAGCCGACGTGGTTGGCCTATACGGTTTGCACTGGCTGGTGGAGCATGGTGTGCTCCCGAAGGAACGTCTCGAAGAGTACTACTCGTCGTATCTTGCCGGTATTTTTCGCACCGTGCGCTTTGGCACCGCCGAATCTCACGGACGCGCGGAAATGATGGAATTCAATTTTCTTTCCGAACTAAGCGCAATTCAGCGTGATGCCTCGGGGCGCTATGCGGTGGATTTCGCGAAAATTCCAGAAGCCATCGCCGCGCTCGCCAAAGAACTGCTCGAAATCGAAGCGACGGGGGATCGTGATCGGGCCGAGAAGTGGTTCGCCAAGTATGGCTCAATGCCTGCGGAACTAGCAGCCGCGCTTAAATCCGCCTCCGATGTGCCAGTGGATATTGACCCCGTATCGGCGTTTCCGGAACCGATGCGTTAACCGAACTCTATCCCCCAATAAACTCGACATTCGCCTTGTGCGGAATAATCCCAGCCGCATATCCCATGTCGAGCAAGCGCCGCACCGCTTCACGCCCATCCGAGCCATAGTCCAGGGTGCGCTCATTGACGTACATGCCCACAAACTTGTCCGCTGCCGACGTGTCCAGATCGCGCGCAAACTGCATCGCATACGCCAGCGCCTCTTCGCGATGATCCAGCGCGTACTGAATGCTCTCGCGTAGCGCCTGACTCACACTCAGCATGAGTTCGGATCCTAAAGCACGGCGAATCGCGTTCCCGCCCAGCGGCAGAGGTAGCCCCGTCATCTGCTGCCACCACTTGCCCATGTCCACAACACGCTGCAACCCGGACTTCGAATAGGTCAATTGGCCTTCGTGGATGATCAATCCGGCTTCGTATTTTCCGGCCAGCACTTCGGGAATAATCTGGTCAAACGGCACAACCTCGGTTTCGATGCCCGGCGCGAAAAGCTTCAGCGCAAGGTACGCGGTCGTCATTTTTCCGGGAACGGCGATGCGCTTCGTCTTCACTTCTTCCGGCGTGAACGGGCGCACCGAAACAATCATCGGCCCGTAACCATCGCCCACGCTGCCACCGCTCGGCAAGAGCGCGTACTTGTCCTGCACGTAGGGATAAGCATGAAACGAAATCGCGGAGACATCGTACACACCTTCCATGGCCGCGCGATTCAGCTTCTCAATGTCGCACAGCGTGTGCGTGAAGCGCAGGCCAGGAGTGCGAACTTTGTTCGTGGCTAAGCCATAAAACATGAATGCGTCGTCCGAGTCTGGACTATGCGCTACGGTAATTTCGCGTACATCGATGGACGTGCTGGTAGACATGACTTCCTTTTTGAGGGCCAGATTGTTGGGGCCGGTAGTATGAGATTGTGATGAAATGATTACGCCCGGAAGCCGCGTCCCAACCGCGTGCTCAGGGCCGCCGCAAACAACACCTTGATGATTTCCGCAAAGAAAAACCAATATAGACCAAACATAAACGCCTTGGCCACGGAGTGCGTCAACACAGCGAGCCAGGTCAGTCCGCTGGCAAACAGCAAAATCTCCGCCGCGATCCCCGCAAATGCTCCGCGCGCAAAAGTCTTCTCAGCGCGTTCAAAGATCCATCCCGCGGTGAACGCCACAAATGGATATGCCAACAAAAATCCTCCAGTCGCGCTGAATAACTGAGCGGTTCCGCCCAATCCGGCCGGACTAAACACCGGCAGCCCAGAAGCTCCTTCCGCCAAATACAACACCAGCGCGGCAAACCCGCGACGGCTGCCCAGCGTCAGGCCCACCAGCAGCACGCCAAAGTTCGACAAGGTCAAAGGCACCGGTGTGAAAGGCACCGGCACCGAAACTCGCGCACATACCGCCACAAACAAGCTGGCGCTGACGACTATCGCCACCTGCGTTGCCAGACTCCAAGGCTTGCTCTCAACGCTTCCCAGACTTGCTTCCATAGTCTTCGCCATTCCGTCGATTCCTTCTGGGGCCGCGCTAAATCTCCGGCCCACTCCCACGTTCCTCATGCGCGGCAGTACTAGGTCTCCTCATATGCCGCCGCACACGGGCGTACATCGCCACCACCGCGATCCCCGCGACCGCTCCGCTGAGCCCGAGGATGATGAACAACCACATCATCCGCATGATTTAGGATACCAAAGAAATCCCGCGTTCCATCGGTTTACTTTCCCGCCATCGCCTTCTCGACTTCGTCCGCCGTGCTGGGTAGCACTGCGGTCATCTTCACAAGTTTTCCATCCGCGTCCACGTAGAACATGTCCTCGATGCGCGCGCCAAATTTTTCCTCCGGAATATAAATCCCCGGCTCAATGGTGAAGACCATGCCCGGCCCCAGCGGCACCGTGTAGTCATTGTCGTCGTGTACAAAAAGCCCTACGTAGTGTCCCAGCCCGTGAATGAAATATTGATCGAGCGACGCGCCGTGCAGATCCTTGCCGTGCGTCTTGATGTATTCCCGTGCTACCGCGTCGAGCGTGTTCTCGCTCTTCCTGCCCAGAGTCGACTTGCCCGATTGGAACGCAGCAATCGCTGCTTCTTGCGCTCCCAGCACGATGTCGTAAATCTCGCGCTGGCGCGCCGTGAATTTCCCCGAAGCCGGCAGCGTCCGCGTAATGTCGTCGGCATACATGGAGTACTCGCCCGCCGCGTCAATCACAACCAGATCGCCTGCGTTAATCGGCCCAGAGTCGTCCGAATAGTGCAGCACGGTTCCATTGAACCCCGATCCTATGATCGGCGCGTACGAGGGCCTCTCGCAACCACGCTTTTCCGTCTCGTAGTTCAAAATCGCCGCTATTTCCCGCTCGTTCATCCCCGGCTTCAGCGCTCGCATGACTGCTCGATGCGCCGCCATTGAGGCCTCTGCCGCTTTCTTCATCAAGGCCAGCTCTCCCGCGTCCTTGATCGTGCGTAGAGAAGCCAAGAGTGGTCTTACATCCGCCGTCTGTACTCGCCCAGGTATTGCCCGCGCGCGTTTCAGCCACTCCAGTAGTCCCGCTGAAACCGGAGTCGCTGCTTCCGAACCCGTCTGCTCCAAGTACACCTTGTCGTCCTTCAGGAGCAAACGAGGCAGCTCTTCATCGAGAGCTCCAAGCGTTTCTACGTGATCAAATCCAGTGTTTGCAGCCGCACCCGGCGTGTCCGCACCCAGCTTGATTCCGGTCCACTTCTCTTCCACCAAGTCACGCGGTGGCAGAAACAGAATCTCCGTGTAGGGACGCCCCGGGCCGTCCTTAACCTCGCGCGCCGACGCAATCAAGACTGCCGCTCCCGGTTCGGAACAGCCTGTCAGGTAATAAAAATTGTCATTCTGGCGGAAGCCCGTTACGGAAGCCTCGGCCTCTGTGCCGGCGAAGACGACGGCGATGCCGCTGCCGGTTTTCTTTACTAAGGCTTCGCGGCGCGCACGGTAGTTAGCATTCGGTTGGCGTTCCATCGCCAACGCAGGCAGGGAACAGATCAAGAGGAAAAGCAGTAGTTTGCGCATGGCCAGCGATTTTACCGCATCCGGCTTACCGAAAACTCGATTATGCTTCCCGGCCCAGTCTTGAGCTTTTGGGTGGCTCCCTGCTTTGGCGCTGCGAGAACCGCTTTGTTGGAAGCGCGGCTTCAGATAGCAACGCCCTCGTCATCACCATCGGGCGTCCAAAAAACCGAGCCTCAAGCCGCCAAAGATTGCGTTTTAGGAATGAGTCTTCCGCAGCAGCTAAAACACCAAGTTCCGCAACTCTCGCCGCAGAATTTTCCCCGACGGCGTCCTCGGCACGGAATGCACAAAATGCACCTCACGCGGCTGCTTGTAGTAGGTGAGCCGTTCGGCGACGAAGCCGCAGAGTTCCTTCTCGAGCGCCGCAGAAGCCGCCGTACCTTCGCGCAAAACCACAAACGCACACGGAATTTCTCCCGCAGCGTCATTCGGGCGCGCGATGACGCCACAATCGCGCACGCCGGGGTGCTCCATCAAAACGGCCTCGACTTCCGCGGGGGCAACCGGGAAACCTTTGTACTTGATCATCTCTTTACGCCGATCCAGCACGTGGTAATATCCGCCCGAATCGCGGCGAACCACATCGCCAGACCAATACCAGCCGTCGCGCAGAACGCTCGCGGTAGCTTGCGGCTCTTTCCAGTATCCCAGCATGAATTGCGGGCCGCGCATGACCAGCTCGCCGGGGGCATCGTTTTTCGCCTCATTGCCGTCATCGTCCATCACGCGGCATTCGGTCTCAGCCAGAGGATGGCCGATGGATTCCGGACGGTTGTGTTCTGGTTCAAGAAATCCTAAATGCGTGACCGGAGAAGCTTCCGTCATGCCGTAGCCTTGATTCACAATAATGCCGGTCGCGGCGGAGAAGCGGCGAGCGATATCCGGAGGCAGCGGGGCGGCTCCAGATTTCACCCAGTGGATGCGATGATCGCGAGGAAATTCATCCTTTTCCGCCGCTTGCGCCAGCGCATTCAACGCGGGCGGAACCATCAGCCCTGTCGTCAGTCCTTCTTCCACAGCAAGAACGCCGATCTGCGGAACGTTGAATCGCGGCATCAACACCAGCGTGCCACCCGCGATCAGGATCGTGTTCAACGCCACATTCAGGCCGAAGATATGATAGAGCGGCAAGAAACAGAGCATCACGTCGTCCGGAGTAAATCCTCCCGCATCCGGCGCTAGCACCTGATAAACATTGGCCAACAGGTTGTGATGCGAAAGCATGACGCCCTTGGGCAATCCGGTGGTTCCGCTGGAGTAGGGAAGCGCCGCCAACGTCACATCCGCAGCTTGTGTCGGCGAGGGAAGAGCAGAAGTCGTTGGTCGCAGCAGATCTGCAAAATCTTCCGCTTCGGGCGCAGCCGCGCGTGTCGTAAACACGCGCCGTAAGGCGGGCAGGCCGCCCAGGTGGATGCCTTGAATCATGGGCGCATCGGTGACGAAGAAAGCCGCGCCGGAGTTCTCTAATTGAAACCGAATCTCCCGCTCACGGTACATCGGATTCATCGGTGTTGGAAATCCACCAGCTAAAGTCGCCGCATGATAAGCCACGGCAAACTCCCAGGAGTTGGGCAGGCAAATCGCGACGATTTCTGCCGGACACAACCCGGCTGTAACCAGGCCTCGCGCCAGCCGCTCGACCGTCTCGCCATATTCAGCATAGGTAAAGCGGCGTCCGCAAGAGGCGTCCACGAGGGCGGTCTTGTCCGGGAAGAGGCGGCAGGTAGCCAGGATGGCGTCGTGCAAAAAGATGTTTTTCAGGTCAAAAGTGAGTTGCGTTTTTCGCATTTTACGTTGAGTCAGTAGGCAAAAATTGCAACTCACTTTTCGGCCAAATCGCTACCGAGCGGCCATCGCCCCTACTCCGGCATGAACCATGGACTGGAAGATCTTAAAGCCGTCCGTGCATCCAAGAATGGCTTCCGCTGATCGCTCCGGATGGGGCATCATGCCGACCACGTTGCGGCCTTCGTTGCAGATGCCAGCAATGTTGTCGAGCGAGCCATTCGGATTCGCTTCGGGCGTGATTTGGCCATCCGGCGTGGCGTAGCGAAAGATGATGCGATGGTCGCGCTGCAGTTCTGCCAGCGTTGTATCGTCGCAATAGTAGTTGCCTTCCATGTGTCCAATGGGAATGGTCAGCACTTCACCTTGCGTACACGCATTGGTGAAAGGCGTGTCGATTTGCTCCACGCGCACATCGACATTTTTACAAACATATTTCAATCCCGCGTTGCGCATGAGCGCACCTGGCAGCAAGCCGGACTCCGTCAGAATCTGAAATCCATTGCAGATGCCCAAAACCAGCCCGCCCGAAGCGGCGAATTTCTTTACCGATTCCATCACAGGAGAAAACTTCGCGATCGCGCCCGTGCGCAGATAATCGCCGTAGGCGAAGCCTCCGGGCACGATAACGGCGTCGCAGTTTTCCAGATCGTGCGACTCGTGCCAGAGGAATGTGACCGGCTGCTTGGCTACGTTCTGGAGGGTCCAGTACGCGTCGTGATCGCAATTGGAGCCGGGAAAGACGAGAACGCCAAATTTCATCGGGGCTCTTTTCAGTCAGCGCTCGCGCGTCAATCAGCGTTTGCGCGCGTGGGATGAGAAAATTCTAGCATGTCTTCGCGCGCCCAACGCTCGATTCGCCGCTGTGTCACTATAGGCAATCATGGCCATCGTCCAAAACGTTGGATCACACTTAAAGATCGCAGGCGGAGCTGTATGGGGCTGGCTCGTGGCCCAGTTTCTAGATTCGCTCACCGTGGGAGCGCTGTGGTTCGTCGGGTTGCTGTTGGTGAAAATGTCGTGGCCGGTAGCGCTGCTGTGGGCTGTGGTTGGCGCGGTGTGCCAATTTATCCCGCACCTGGGTCCAGTGCTGGGACTGATCGGCCCGGGGCTAACGGCGGCGGCGAAGGTTACGTCCCATTGGGAGCACGCCGAGCAACTTGTCTACGTGCTGATTCTGTACGCGGTGATCATGGTTGTTGACGGGCTCTTCTTCCAGCCTTATTTCATGCGCCGTCAGACGAAGGTTCCGATGTGGGCATCGATTTTAACGCCGCTCGTGCTGGGCTTCGTGGTGCCGCTGTGGGGTGTGCTGCTGGCGCCCCCACTGCTGGCTGTGGTCTACGCGTACAAGGCGAGGCAGGCGAAGAACGCGGTCTAGATACCCGCTCCGGAACCTCAGCTGCTAAGAGGCAAAATCAGCCTATCGGTTAATCCGCAGGTGCTTGATTCCGCGTGATATACTCTTGTTTTTCAGCGGGTTCCGCATGTTTGTTTCCGCGCAATTTTGCATGGCTGCAAGCGCAATTTCAACTTAAGGGGTAGCACATGTCCGGCCATTCCAAGTGGGCCACTATCAAGCATAAAAAGGGCGCGCTGGATGCCAAGCGCGGCAAGACTTTCACGCGTCTGATTCGGGAAATCACCATGGCTGCGAAGTCGGGCGGCGGCGATCCGGACGGGAATCCGCGTCTTAGGACGGCCATTGCCGCGGCGAAGGCTGAGAATATGCCGGCGGACAACATCAAGCGCGCCACGCAGCGCGGCACGGGCGAACTGCCCGGTGTGAACTACGAAGAGTTTTCGCTTGAGGGCTATGGCCCGGGCGGCGTTGCAGTGCTAGTCGATATCAGCTCGGACAACCGCAATCGCACGGTGAGCGAAATTCGCCACGTTTTCGGCAAGAATGGCGGCAACATGGCCGAAGCCGGCGCGGTGTCGTATATGTTCCATAAGAAGGGCGACATCTTGGTCGCGAAATCAGCGGCGAAGGAAGACGACTTGATGGCGCTGGTGCTGGATGCCGGCGCGGACGACCTGCTCGATGATGGCGAGAATTGGGAAGTGCTGACCGCGCCTTCCTCGTTTGAAAAAGTGCTGGAAGCGGTGAAGAAATCGGGAATTGAGCCTGTGTCGGCCAGCGTGACCATGATTCCGACGCTTTTTGTGAAGCTGGAAGGCGCACAGGCGGCGTCAATGATCCGGTTGATGGAAGCCATGGAAGATCAAGACGATGTGCAGAATGTGCATTCGAATTTTGATATTGATCAGAAGCTGCTGGAGGAAGTGGCTGGATAGCGTGTGGTTAAGATTTGGGAAGCGAGGCCGCCTGTTGGCGGCCTTTTGCTTAGGGTTGGAGACTTGATGGAAAAGATTTTCCTGTTGTGGGTTTTGGCGGGTTATCTGTGTGTTCCGCTATGGGGACAGAGCGTGGAAACTGGCGCGGGTCCGCAAGCGGGCGGGCACGAGGTGCAGGTGTGGGCGGGCGGCGGCCACAGCGTTGCCGGGGGCACGCAGAATACGTCTGCGGCAAATCTGGGGCTGCGCTATGGATGGGTTCTGACGAACCCGTTCCTGCCGGGGCCATTGAAGGGGCGGTTTGAATACGCCGTAGATGCGGTTCCGGCATTTGTTGTGTTTCAGCCGGGTAACACGGTTTATGGTGCTGGAGTGAATCCGCTGAATCTGAAGTGGAATTTCTCCAGCTTCGGGCGTGTGGTGCCGTATTTGGAGCTCAGCGGCGGAGTGTTGTTCACCAATCACGAGACGCCGGTGGGGACTTCGAAAATCAACTTCATGCCCGGGGCTGGCTTCGGTGCGCATATCTTGCGGGGAACTTGGAACTGGAGCGCGGAAGTTCGCTATCAGCACATCTCCAATGCGGGATTGACCAAGCCGAATCCGGGGATCAACACCGTGCAGATTCGCGTGGGGTTAGGTCGGTTTAAGAAGTAGATCGCGTGAGAACGGCCGCCTCGGCCGTCCGGCGGAAAGCAAGAGCAGGTCCCTCCACTTCGCAGTTGCTTCGCTTCGCGAAACAACTGCTCCGGTCGGGATGACAATCCTAAAATCCTAGCCAGCGGTTGTCGGATCGATGATCGTTC
>JAYTQD010000403.1:0-9488 GCA_043746935.1 Acidobacteriaceae bacterium
AGCGGCTTAGTCACTAGGACTCGGAGCTGTTAGGGTGGGGGTTGCGACTCCCGCCCTTTTTTTCGCAAAGAACGCGAAAAAAAGAACGGGGCACCCGGCGGAGTTACGGAAAACAAGACCCCGCCCTGTCGCAAAAGAAAAACCGCGACAAGGACGGGGCACCCAGTTTGTCGGAAACCCAGTTTGTCGGAAACCTGGGCCGGCGAGAGCGCTACTTCTACATAAGCTACTTCACCCGCAGCGACCGCAGCATCTGGTCAAACGTGGGACGCAGAGTGTTGAAATCCGCGTCCGGGGCAATAAACACCAGATAAGTAAGATTCCCATTCCGTCCCGGAACCGTGACCAGCCAATCGCGCTCACGCTGCGCGTGGCCGTTCGCGTCTTGCACCGGGGAGGTTGCGATCAGATCCACGGATTTCCCCTTGACCCCGGCAACGCGAATGTCTTCATCGTTGCCAATCTGTTTCATATCCTGATTCGACTGGCGCAAGGAATTCAGCAGTTCGTGTGTGGCCTGGTCGAGCGGGGTGTTGGCATTTTCCGGTTGGAAGTCGCTGACCAGCACGCCGTAGGCAATGGCATTGTCGGAGACGCCGCTGGGCGGGGCGATGTTGACGGTGGAAGTCTTATCGCCGAAGACCTGCCAGTTTTTCGGATAGGAAATCTGGAACAGATCGTGGTTGAAAGTCTGCGTATCGCGCGAAGGATATTCGGCTGCGGGCAGGCGTCCTTTGACCGTTTGCGTCGGCTGCTGTTGCGCGGCGATTTCCTGCGCCGTCAAGGCCTTGATGTTGGCAACTTTCTGCTTGACCTGGGCAAACTCGGTTCCGCTGTTGTGGTAGCTTTTCGCCGGCAGGGAATGGACTTCTTTCTCGACGGCTCCGGCGCGGTTACCGGGATTGGGATGGTCGCTGAAGAATTGCGGGCCGTTGGCGCCGCCTTCTTTTTCGAGCTTGGTGAAAAAGTCCGCCATGGCCTGCGGATTGTACCCACTGTCGTACATGATGTCGGTGCCGATGAGGTCGGCTTCCGATTCGTTCTGGCGCGAGTTCTTCATGAAGTAAGAGCCAGCGCCGAAGGAAATTCCGGCGGCGGCAAGCTGGCCCAGGCTGCTGCGTCCCAGAAGCGCGCCGAGGATTTGCAGCGGCATTTGCACTTTCATCTGCTTGGTGGCGGCGCGTGTGGCGTGGCGTTGGACGACGTGCGAAATCTCGTGCGCCATCACGCCGGCAAGTTCAGCTTCGTTGTCCGCCGCTTGGATCGTCCCCATGTTGATAAAAATCGGCCCGCCGGGGAGCGCGAAGGCGTTGATTTCCTTCTGATTCACGACGCGGAAATGATAGGGCCACGGCTCGCCCGGAGCGTGCGCGGTGAGTTGCGCGCCCAGGTGCTGAATATATTGCGTGACGGGATCGGACTCCGGCAGCACCGGCATCTTCTTGAGGACATCAGCCGAGGCTTGTTCCCCGGCTGCCAGCTCCTGCTCGCGGGAAAAAGCATTGGAGGAGCGTGTGGGCTGGTAGCGGGCAAAGAGCGGGAGCGGCGTGGCCAGGCATACAACGAGAAGTACCGCCAGAGATTTTGCCGCGCGAGTGCGAGCGTTCATACTTCCTCCGAAATTGCTTTCGAGGCGGAAACCAGCGATCTCCTCGAACCTGAAAACTTACCAGAGTTTGACGTTTCCACCAACCTGCCTCTTGTTCCTTTGGATGCAGCTACTCAGCTCGATGGAGGACGCCCTCGCCTCCATATGTGTATAGACAAAAAAGGGGCGCCGGAAGTCACTCGGCGCCCTCGGGAAAAAGAGAGAGAGGAAAACTATTTGGTTTCGAGAATCGGCCCACCCGCGCCGTATTCGCGCCGGTTAGCAACAGGGCGTCCAATGCGCGCAGCTTGCGCGGCAGCCGTGGCGGCTGTTCCGTAACGGTCGGCGAAGCCAGGTAGCGCCGTGCCTTCGGCTTCCTTGGTGAACGTCATGATGCCCTCGGGAGTGGTGTCGATGCGGACGAAATCTCCCAGCCGCACCTGCCCCGTCGCTACCAGATTGGCAAGCGGGAAAACTAGATGCCGCTCGATGGCGCGTTTGAGATGCCGCGCGCCATACTTGGCGTCGGTGCCTTCGCGCAGCAGGTAGTCCTTCACGCCTTGTGCGCAGGTGAAGACAAACTGGTTGGCGCCGGCAGCCATGAGCACGCGCTGTTGCACCATGCCAAGTTCTATGTCCAGAATATTCTTCATGTCTTCGGGGCGCAACATTTTGAAGACGACGACCTTGTCAATGCGGTTCATGAACTCGGGCGAGAACTTGCGGCGCGCGGCCTCCACAGCCGTGCGGTCGACTTTGTCGTCGAAGCGGTCGTCGAGCGCGGTAGCGGTACGCGAGAAGCCGAAGCCTCCCGTAATCATGTCGTTCATTTCCGCGGCGCCCAGGTTGGAGGTCATGATGATGATGCACTGCGTCATGTCCACGCGGCGGTTGTCGCCCAGCGTGAGTGTGCCCTTGTCGAGAATGCCAAGCAGCAACTGCCAGAGCGAGTCCGAAGCTTTTTCAATTTCGTCGAATAGCAAAATCGAAAGTTTCAGTTTTTCCGTGTGCCACTGGTTGAGCGCTTCCTGCGTGAGCATTGGGTGCGTTTCACGGTGTCCCAAGTATCCTGGAGGCGATCCAATCAACTTCGCGATTTCATGCGAGTGCTGAAACTCAGCGCAGTCAATCTTGATGCAGGCGCGGGCATCGCCGAAGAGCGTTTCGGCCATGGCTTCCACAACGCGCGTCTTCCCCGACCCAGTCGGCCCAAGAAAGAGCAAATTCCCCACCGGCCGCCCCGGCGCATTCAAACCCGCCAAGAACATCTGATAGATCTCGGAGACTTTTTCGATGGCGACGTCCTGGCCGACGATTTTGCGGCGCAGGGTGGCGTCAAACTCGCGGGCTTCGGTGCTGCGGCGGTTGGGATCGAGAGCCAAGCTTAAGCCGGTCTTCATAGTGCCTGCCTTTCCTGAGAGGGGAGGTTACCCCTGCGGTCATCCCCGGGCTGGCCAAGCGCTGGCGGCGTCGGTGACGGCATAGCTAAAAGCAAACCTTTGGCCATAGGCAAGGCCTGCCTAACGCGCCGAATTGAATAGGGTTACGGGCCTTTTTCGGGGTATTTCCACGGGATTGGTCGGACCAGCCGAGTAGCCAATGCGAAAGACTTTGCACTCTCCGGGAAACTTCTGGGCGCAGCTGGAGGCTCCGCCCCGTAAGGTACGAACGGACGCCCCCTGAGGTAACTAGCTGAGTAATGCCCGCAAGGTTACTCTCGGCGCAGCTCTCGAATTTTCCTGAAAGGCTCAATTCCTGTGCGCCCACGTCCGCTGGCCTGTCTGATTTTTGCCCTGATCTTCGCCCTGGTGTCCGCAACCGTCTCCTTCGCAACCGAGCCGCTCACCTACACTGCGCAGCGCGGCGATAGCATCCCGCTGGTAGCCCGCCATTATCTCTCAAAGACCGCGTTTCTGACATCTGCGGAATTGGGCGACGCCATCCGTCATGCCAATGGCGACCGCAAAGGCATCTCTCTGAAGGTCGGCGAGACGGTCGTAATTCCCGGCGCAATCTCGGAACCCATCGTTGAGAAGCCCATGCCCGTGGCGCGCGATTTTGAAGTTCGCGCCATTTATCTGACCGGGCTGATGGCCGGCAGCGACCGCGGTCGTAAAATTCTCCGCCACTGGCGCGATGTCGGCGGCAACGCCGTGGTCTTTGATATTAAAGATAGCGACGGCCTCATCACGATTCCCTTCGACCACGAACTGGCCGGAGGACAGAAGTCGCATCCCATTCCTGAGCTGCCGAAGTTTACACGGTTTGTGCATTCGCTGGGATTACATGCCATTGCGCGCGTCGCCATTTTCCGCGACGAGCATTTGGTGAAGACGCATCCCGAACTGGCGGTGCATTCGCGGGCGACCGGGCAACCGTGGCGCGAGAACGGCAAGCTGGTTTGGACCGATCCTTCGCAGCCCAAAGTCCAGACCTACGATATCGCGCTGGCCAAACGCGCCGCCGAAAGTGGCGCTGACGAAGTCCAGTTCGACTACGTGCGCTTTCCGGCGGAAGGGAACCAGAAAGACGCGGAGTTCTATTTTCAGAAAGAGCATCCCAAGTGGCAACGCTCCGACGTCATCGCCGATTTCCTCAAGAAAGCCTATGCCGAGCTACATCCCACAGGCGTCCTGCTCTCGCTCGATGTTTTCGGAATCATGGCATGGCAGCGCAACGTCGACCTCGCCCACACCGGGCAGGACATCGTTAAGATGGCGCAACACTGTGACGTGCTCTCGCCCATGATCTACCCCTCCCACTTCTTCGGCATGGACGGAATTAAACGCCCCGGCGATGCCCCAGAGCACTTTATCGGCGAATCCATGCAACGCTTTGAACTCATCACCAAAGACAGTGGCGTGGTCCTGCGCCCCTGGCTACAAGCTTTCGGCTGGCGCACCCACACCTACTCCCCGCAATACATCCTGACGCAGGTCAAAGTGGCCCGCGACAAAGGCGGCATTGGCTTCTTGTTATGGAACGCGCAGAATGACTACGGCAAGCCCTATGCCGCGATGACGCAGGTAGCGGCGCATCACAAAGACTACTTCCGCGGCGATGAAGTCGTAGCCGCCAAACCCGCCGTATCCGTTCCGTCAACCGAGCCGGGCTTCAAAACGGTCTCCGCGCCTAATCGCAGGTTTTAAGATTTGCTATAGGGGAACGGTGTTTAGCCGTGCTTTGAGACGAAGCTAAACCTTACCTCGGGGGCTAAAAGCCCCACATTATTGACGCTCAACGCGGCGCTGAAGCGCCGCTCTACCGTGGCGGGTGGGGGAGAGGAAGCGAGTCCTTTCTTCTGTCGTCGAGATTCTAGTGCCGTGAACGCATGATTCTTGCTGCGTGGGCAGGCGAGGGCGCCTGCCCCTACGTGGGTTTGCCCGATTTAGGGCCGCTCCCCCCGGCAAATCTAGACCAAGCGGGCGAGGGCGCCCGCTCCACACAATCTCACATCTCCCAGACTGCCCTACCTCCCCGTGTATACTTGCGCTCGCAATCAACCCACGCACTGGAGACTCCATGACCGCACCCTCGCAAGCTCCTCCTCCTCACGTAGGCATCCTCATGCTCATGAACGGCGCATACGCCGCTGGTACCGTCGCCTGCGTGGCCCAGCTCGGCATTCCCGATCTCCTCGCCAGCGGCCCCAAATCCGCAGCCGAACTCGCCACCGAAATCGGTGTCAATCCCGACCGCCTCTACCGGCTTATGCGCGCCACTTCTTGCGTCGGCGTCCTCGCGGAAGGCCCAGACGGAAAATTCTCCCAAACGCCCATGTCCGCCGTCCTCTGCAAAGATGCCCGTCCCAGCTTGCGCGGTTACGCCACCATGACTGGCCGTGATTGGCACGCTCGCGGCTGGGGGCAGTTGGAATCCTGTGTGCGTACCGGCAAGCAAGCTCTCGACCAAGTCTATGGGATGCCCATCTTCGAGTACTTCACGCAAAATCCCGTGGAAGCTGAGATCTTCGATGAAGCCATGACCGACCTCTCCACCATCGATAGCCCCGCCGTCGCCGATGCTTACTCGTTCGACGGCATCCATTCCATTGTCGATATAGCTGGCGGCCGCGGCCTCCTCTTGGCCACGATTCTGCAACGCCATCCTGAGATGCGCGGCACACTCTACGAAATGCCGCACGTCCTCGAAGGCGCCAAAACCGGCGCACTGAAGCCGGTGATGGATCGTTGCACGCTTGCCTCCGGCGATATGTTCTCCTCCGTGCCCTCGCCCACCGACGCCTACATCATGAAACACATCATTCACGACTGGCCCGACGAGCAGTGCATCCAGCTCCTCCAAGCCTGCCGCAAGGGGGTGAACTCCGGCGGCAAACTTCTCGTAGTGGACTGCGTGATCCAGCCTGGGAACGAATTCTCTCCCGCCAAGTTTCTCGACGTGCAAATGCTAATCTTCCCCGGCGGCCGCGAACGCACCGAACCAGAATTCCGCGCGCTCCTGGCGAAAGCGGACTGGAAACTCAACCGAATTATTCCCACGATGGCTCTCGACTCGATTGTCGAGGCTGTACCGGTGTAGGTGGACCTGGAGAAATGTATCGGTGCCCCATTCAAGCCTTCTTTTTGCTTGAGTGGGGCAGTTCCGGTCGCTCCCCGCCCCTTCGACTTCGCTGGCTCTTCGCAACGAACGCGACAAGGACGTGGCACCCGTGGAATGATTTACTCTTTAAGGAGAGCGGTATCCATGCGCCTCCAAAAATTCGCTGCCGTCCTCGCTCTAATTTTGGCACTCGCCACCAGCCTCTGCGCCGCCCAGGAAATCACAGTGGCGGCCGCGGCGGACCTGCAATCTGTCCTGCAAGACGTAGCCACCCGTTTCCAAAAAGAAACAGGAAAAACGATAAAGCCGATTTACGGCTCCTCTGGAAACTTTTTCCAGCAACTGCAAAACGGCGCGCCTTTCGACATGTTCTTCTCCGCCAATCTGGACTACCCCAAAAAACTGGAAGCCGCTGGACTGACCGAGCCGGGTACGTTCTATCAATACGCCGCCGGCAAGATTGTGATTTGGGCGCCCAACGACTCCAAGCTTGACGTGAGTCAGGGTTTACCGTCTCTTCTCAATCCCGCCATCAAGAAAATTGCCATTGCCAATCCGCAACACGCTCCTTACGGACAAGCCGCCGTTGCCGCCATGAAGAAAGCCAACATCCATGACAAGGTGGCCGACAAGTTCGTACTGGGCGAAAACATCTCCCAGACCGCGTCCTTCGTAGTCTCGGGAGCCGCCGATGTTGGCATCCTCGCGTTGTCCCTCGCGCTTTCTCCCAACCTGAAGGACAAAGGCCGTTACGTTGAAATTCCAGATAGCGAATATCCACCCATCGAGCAAGCCTGCGTCATCCTTAGGTCTTCCCAGCGGAAAGAAACCGCAAAAGCCTTCTTGAACTTCCTCAAGACGCCCGCGGTGGCAGAGCTTTTTCGAGCCTATGGCTTTGTTGTACCCAAGGGTGCGACACCTCAGTAAAAATAGAAAAGCGAATAGGGCCATCCGCTCCTCTGCACACGAGACACGCCGTTCTCACTCAGTCCTCGGGAGGGCCGGGAATATCCGGCATCTGGTCCGCTTCCTTGGCGCCAAAATGATCGGCAAGTTCCTTCCCATCGAAGCTGCCCGTAAAGCTTTCCTGGATCTCCGGTAGCATCGTACTGTTCCACTCATACCACTCCCGGACCAGCCGATGGTAAACGTCCTTCTCGCGTTCCTTGAGGTTGGCTCGCTCCAAGGGGTCTTCCACGACATTAAAGAGGAACGTATTGTCGAGAATTTTGAGAAATTTGTAATCGCCGTCGCGTGCCGCCCGCTGCGCGTTCGCTTTGTAGCGCCAGAACAGCTTGCGCGAGACTGGCGCGGGTTTCTCAGTCCCGGGTTTCTCAGTAATGATCGGCAGCAGATTCATTCCGTCCGTGGGATAGGCCGGATCGGGTTCCGTGCCCGCGGCGGCGAGCAAGGTTGGCATCCAGTCCATGCCGATGGAGACCTGCTCGGTGGTCAGGCCGCGTCCAATGCGCGCGGGCCAGGAGATCAGCGCCGGAATACGCAACCCGCCTTCCAACAATTCCGTCTTTTTTCCGGTAAAAGGCCAGGTATCGGAAAAGCGTTCGCCGCCATTGTCGCTGGTGAAAATAATGATCGTGTTCTCCGTCAGTCCATTTTCGTCCAAAGCCTGTAGCACACGGCCAATCTGCCGATCCATGGCTTCAATCATTCGCTGGTACGTTTTCTGCGAACCACCATCAAAGTCGAAGAGATCTCCGCGGCCCGGTTGCAGCAGGCGCTCCGACTCCGCTTCATCGCCAGGCGCTTCCCACGGCCAGTGCGGCGCGTTGAAGTGCAGGCTAACCATGAATGGTTGGCCGGATTTCGCGTACCCTTTCACCACCTCCACTGCGCGGCTGCCCAGTAAATCGGTTAAGTACCCCGCTTGATGGATTGGAACGTCATCGTCCCAAAGATCGCTCTTGCGGTTGGCGTCTGTGTGCGAGAAATAGTCCAGTGCCCCGCCGCGCAACCCGTAGAAATGTTCGTAGCCGCTCTTCAGAGGATCAAATTTTGGCAGAGCACCGAGATGCCATTTGCCAACCAGCGTCGAGCTGTACCCAACTTTCTTCAGCAGCGAGGGCAGCGTCGGGTGTTCCGGAGGAAGGCCGACATTGGCGTTCCCTCTCAGCGGTTCCTCCAAGCCGACACGCAACCGGTCCTGGTAGCGGCCAGTGATGAGCGCGGTGCGCGAGGCGGTACACACGGCTGAATTCGCATACGCTTGCAAAAAACGCACTCCTCGCTCAGCGATGCGGTCGATATTCGGCGTGCTGAGATCCGGGCGTCCGTAGCACGCCACATCCGCATAGCCGAGATCGTCCGCGAGTAGGAACACGATGTTGGGAGGCTTGGCCGACGGTTGCGCGCCCAGGATGCCGTCGGGCACAGCCAATGCAAGCATCCCCGTTGCCGCGCCGCGAATTACGTCGCGTCGCGTGATGCGGTGTTGATCTGCAAGTGGCATGGATAACTCCGGCCCCTATTCTTGCATAACCAAGGCACCACTCTAATTTGTTACCATCCCTCGATGCTCAGCTACACCAAATCCCGCTTCCACGGAAATCCGCATCCGGCTTGAGAACCATGTCCCCACGAGCCGCCTCCGTACTGCATGAAGAGTGCTCCACCCCCCTCCCCCCTGCCTAATGGAATCAACGAGATACGTGGGGTAGGGGGCCAAAATCTTTGAGATTAAAGGACTTACAGGCAAAATCCTGAAAACAAAGGAGTTAGCTCTATAAGATCGTTTCGCCTGTAACCCCCCTTGTAGCTATGGTGCCGTCGGTGGTGCGCTAAGTCAACGAATAAGTGGAAATTTGCGGGAGGCGGTTCCAGAATGGGAAGGGAAAGTTGGGGTGGATGGGCAACCTTGACGGGGTTTGTGATGGGGGGAGGAGAACGGTGGTCGACGGACGTGTGGGCCCAGGTTAGCGTCCATAGGGCGGACGCGAATGATCGCAGACTGCACCGCTAGCAAAATGGGAGGAAAAAACAGGGATATCCCTCCACTACTTCTGTACACCTTGACGGTGCTACCCAAGCAGTGGAAAATTATAGCTGCACCGTGACAGGTGAGTTTGGTAGCCCTGTCAATCAGGGTCACCCAAAGGGCTGCGCTGAGCGCGGCCCTTTTCGTTATTCTCGATCCCGCAGAGCCTCGGGCTCGCGTTCTTGTAGAGCGGACACTCTTGTCCGCTGCCTCTGGGGTAAAAGGCACCAGCCTCTACCGCCGTGGAAATCAAGACCAACACCAACAAAATCGGACAGGAGTGTCCGACCCACACAAACGAACGCCTCCAATCCCTCCGGCGAAGAAGAGCCAGACCGCTGTGTG
>JAYTQD010000404.1:0-9484 GCA_043746935.1 Acidobacteriaceae bacterium
CGGAAATACGCGACGGCGCAGAAACTCGGCGCGGAAGGTGAACGCTTTCTCACGATTAGCAAAAAGCTGGAAAACGGCGGCGAGGTGGCGCACGCGGACGTCATTAAGGCGCAACTGCAATTCAACCAGCAGTCACGTGACCTGCGCGAAGCACAATTGGCGATGGATCGCGCGCGGTTGGATTTGGCGGTTTTAGTTTTCCCAGATTTTAATCAAAATTTTTCCGCCGTGGACGATTTGCAATCTCCCGAACCACTCGCAACTCAAGAAGAAGTACGGGCCGCGGCGGGCCGCAAGAACCCGGAATTGCGCGCCGCACTGGCTTCCGTAGACCTGGCCAAGGGTGACGTCACCTCGGCTTGGGGCGGCCTGCTGCCTAGCGTGAGCCTCGATTATTTTTATGGCATTGATGCGGCTCACTACGCGACGAAAACAGCTGGATTGAACAATCTGGGATATTCCACCAGCGCCACGTTGCAGTTTCCTGTATGGAGCTGGGGCGCGGGGGTCAGCAAGCTGAAGCAAGCCCACCTTCGGCGCACGCAGGCACAGACGGAACTCAGTTTCACGCAGCGTCAACTCCTGGCTAACTTGCAATCGTTTTACGACGAAGCACGGACTTCCCGTGCGGAACTCGAGTCGCTGCAGCAATCCGCGGAGCTAGCGGCGGAGAGTTTACGGCTGACCACGCTGCGCTACCAGGCGGGCGAAGCCACGGTTCTGGAAGTGGTGGACGCGCAGAACACACTGGCACAATCCCGCAACGCCTATGATGATGGGCAAGCGCGTTACCGCACGGCACTCGCGAATTTGCAGACTTTGACGGGAACTCTGTAACTATGGCTCATTCCAATCATAAAACTATTTCCTTGGGGCTGGCTGTAACGCTGGCGCTCTGGCTCTCCGCATGTTCCAAAAAAGCGAAAGAGCCTGAGCCTGAGGTTAACGTCCAGATCGCGTCGGTAGAGCAAACCACGATCCAGCACACCGTTTCAGCGCAAGCGATCTTATTTCCCCTGGAACAGGCCGCCATCACACCCAAAATCAGCGCTCCGGTGAAGGCGTTTTATGTGAAGCGCGGCAGCCGGGTCCACGCGGGGCAGTTATTGGCGGTGCTGGAGAACAAAGACCTAGCGGCGGCGGCGGCGGACAATCACGGCTCCTACGAGCAAGCACAAGCGACGTACCAAACCACGACAGCAGCCAGCCTTCCCGAAGAACTGCAAAAGTCCAAAGGCGACATGGAAGCGGCGCAGAAAATGCTCGACGCCGAAGAAAAGCTCTACAAAAGCCGCCAGGAGCTATTTGACCAAGGAGCCTTGCCACGCAAGGATCTGGATCAAGCCAACGTATCTGTAACCCAAGCACGCAATCAGTTTGAGCTAGCCAAGCGGCACTACGATGCGCTCGCAGCCTTCGGAAACCAGCAAGGCCAACGCGCCGCCGCCGGACAACTGGAGTCCGCCAAAGGAAAATACGCGGGCGCGGAAGCGCTCCTCAGCTATTCGCAGATTCGCAGCCCCATCAACGGCTGGATCACCGATCGTCCGCTCTATCCGGGAGAGATGGCAGCCGCTGGCACGCCTCTGCTCACAGTGATGGATACGTCGCAGGTCATTGCCAAAGCTCATATCCCGCAGAGCGAAGCGGCGCTGTTGAGCCCCGGCGCAAAGGCCACGATGCTCGTCCCCGGGATCGACAAACCGGTGGAAGGCAAAATCACGGTGGTCAGTCCCGCTCTCGATGCGAACAGCACCACGGTGGAAGTATGGGTTCAGGCTAAAAATCCAAAGCAAGAACTCAAACCCGGCACCAGCGTACAGCTTTCACTTTCCGCCAAGGCCATCCCCAATGCCCTCTCTGTTCCAGCCGCAGCTGTGCAACCCGGCCCCGATGGCACGACGGTGGTCATGCTATTGGGCACGGATGAACGCGCCCACCAAACTCCCGTGCACACCGGCGTCAAGCAGGACAACGACATCCAGATCCTCGACGGTCTGAAAGCTGGAGACAAAGTGATTCTTTCCGGCGCCTACGGTCTGCCCGATAAAACTAAGGTGAAGGTGGAGAGCCCCAAAGCCAGCCCCGAGAAAGAACCTGCTGCAAAGGACGCGGACGATAAATAGTTAGGGCATCATTCGTTTCTCTTCTTCATTCCGACCGTCCGGTTGGATATTCACAGCGCACTGCACATAACACTTGTCTGTGTTCTGTAAATGAACTAAGCTCTGCTGCACTTGAAATTTCAGCGAATGCCACCGAAGCTATCCCGTCGAATCGAGACTTCCTTCGACTCCGCTCATTCGCTAGCCGTTTTTCCTTCGTCCGCATTGGCCCCGCACGCTATTTCGTTGGTTGGGATCCTAGGAATTAAATCTTTCATCGCGATCAGGAGATTACAAATGTCCGTCCAAACACGTTTGTCGATGTGGAGCATTGTCTCGCTTGCGCTACTTCTCGGCGCAACAACTACGGCACTGGCGCAAAACCAGGGCCATCCCGTTATGCGATGGAACGTTAAGCATGACGTCTCCGCACCGCTCAGCGAAATGATCAAGAACGCTCCCAAAGCAAGCGCCCATGCCAAGCATGAAGCCGAACCTTTGCGTCGTATTCCTCTTCCTCCTGGCCTCGCAGGAGCCGCAGTCGTAGAAGACCTCGTGCGGCAACAGACTGTGGCAGCCGCAACCCCGCCCGCCAGCTTGAATTTTGAGGGCTTGGGGAACGCACAGTACGGTTTCACCGTGAGCAGCGCGCCTCCGGACACGAACGGCGCGGTGGGCGCAACCCAGTATTTCCAAATCGTGAATTCTTCGTTTGCGGTGTTCAACAAGTCAACGGGCGCCCTGGTAGCAGGACCGAGTGCAACCAACACGCTATGGTCGGGTTTCGGCGGCGGCTGCCAAACCAACAATGACGGCGACGGGGTCGCTTTGTACGACAAGTTGTCAAACCGCTGGGTCATCAGCCAGTTCTCAGTGACGACTACGCCCTTTCTCCAATGCGTGGCAGTCTCAACAACATCGGATGCGACGGGAACCTACAACCGCTATTCGTTCCAATATTCAAACTTCGACGACTACCCTAAAATGGGCGTATGGCCCGACGGCTACTACACCACGTTCAACATGTTCAACGGCAACACCTTCGTGGGAGCGGACTCCTGCGCCTACAATCGTACGGCCATGCTGGCTGGAACGGCGGCGACACAAGTCTGCTTCCAGCAGGGTTCGGGCGTAGGCGGATTGTTGCCCGCGGATCTGGACGGTACCACCGCGCCGCCAGCAGGGTCGCCGAACTACCAGATTTACTACGGCACCAATTCTCTACAACTCTACAAATTTCACGTGGACTTCACCACCCCGGCCAACTCGACCTTTACCGGACCCACCAACATTGCTGTGGCCGCGTTTTCGCCACTTTGCGCGGGTGGCACCTGCGTCGTCCAGCCAACCGGCGGTAATCAGCTGGATTCATTGGCAGACCGGCTGATGTTCCGTTTGGGGTACCGCAATCTAGGCAGCCACGAATCGCTAGTCGTGAACCACTCGGTGGTTTCGGGAACGAGCGGCGGCGTGCGCTGGTATGAAATCCAGAATCCCAGTGGCACTCCGGTCGTCGCGCAGCAGTCTACGTTTGCACCGGATTCCAACTATCGCTGGATGGGCAGCATCGCGATGGATCAATCCGGAGATATCGCGCTTGGCTACACAGTGTCGAGCAGCTCGGTCGACCCGTCGGTGCGTTTCACGGGGCGGCTGGCCAGCGACCCTGTCAATACGATGGGCACGGAAATCAGCGCCGTGGCCGGTGGCGGCGTGCAAAACGGAAGCACTTCGAATGGGCCTCTGTCACGCTGGGGCGACTACAGCGCTATGACGGTCGATCCAGTGGACGACTGTACGTTCTGGTACACACAGGAATACATCAAAACAACCGGATCATTCAATTGGAGCACGCGCATCTCGAGCTTCAAGTTTCCAACTTGCGGCGGCTCCGCTCCGGCGGCGACACTCAGCCCCACCAGCCTGACGTTCGCAAGTCAGAACGTGGGCAGCACGAGCGCGCCACAGACTATTACACTCACCAACGGCGGCACAGCAGCATTGGCGATCACCAGCATCGCGGCCAGTGGAGACTACGCGCAAACCAACACCTGCGGAACTTCGGTTGCGGCGGGAGCTAACTGTACGATCAGTGTCACGTTCACTCCAACCGCGGCGGGAACGCGCACTGGAACCGTCACTGTCACGGATAACGCAGCCAGCAGCCCGCAAACCGCGAGCCTAACCGGCACGGGCACGGCCGTAGGCCCCTCGGCAGCACTGAGCCCAACCAGCCTCGCCTTCGCACCGCAAACTGTAGCCACTACTAGCGCAGCTCAGGCAATGACTCTCAGCAATGGCGGCACTGCGGCGCTGACCATCACCAGCATCGCGGCCAGTGGAGACTATGCGCAGACCAACAACTGCGGAGCGTCTCTCGCGGCTGGAGCCAACTGCTCCATCAGCGTGACGTTCACGCCAACCACGGTGGGCACGCGTACCGGCACGGTCACGGTGACGGACAACGCCACCAGCAGCCCGCAGTCCGCAACCTTAACGGGAACGGGGGCTTCCGCAGGTGGAACGCAAACCGCCGCCTACGACTCCACACTCAGCACCCTGAAGTGCGGAACCCTCGGCTCCGCCTGTGATTCGGGTCCGTCGCTCCTGCTCGGAAGAGACACTCTCTCCGGCGGCGCCGAGCCTAATCAACCCAACACCATCAACAGTTCGTGCGCGGACGGAACCAGCGGTACCTTCCACTCCGATGAATCCAATGATCGCATCTTGGTAGCGACCACGGATGGCACGAACTTCGCTCCTGGAAAGACCATCAAGGTCAGCGCCACGGTCTGGGCCTATACCACGCCCTCAGCCGACGCTCTTGATCTCTACTACGCGGCCAATGCAAGTAGCCCGACTTGGGTGCTGATCGGCACAATTGTTCCTACCGCGGCAGGCGCGCAAACCCTTTCGGCCAACTACACGTTGCCGAATGGTGGCACCCTGCAAGCCGTGCGAGCCAACTTCCGCTACCAGGGAACAGCGTCCGCATGTAGCACAGGAGCCTATGACGATCACGACGATCTGGTCTTCACCGTAGGCGCGGGAACACCGGGATTGACAGTAGCAGCAGCCCCGGCAACTCTCGCCATCAACCAAGGAGCGAGCGGAACCAGCACCATCACCGTGGCCAGCCAGAACAGCTTCAGCGCGGCGACCACACTCAGCGTTACCGGATTGCCAACGGGTGTGACTGCGGCGTTTGCGACCAACCCAGTCACTCCACCGGCAAACGGTACCGCAACTTCGGTACTCACGCTCACTGCATCCGCCACGGCAACCACCGGTGCGGCCACGGTGACGGTAACCGGAACTTCCGGCACTTTGACCAGCAGCGCCACGATTGCGCTAACGATCAATGCCTCGGGAACCGGCCCACAGACCGCCGTTTATGACACAGTGCTCAAAACAACGAAGTGCGCCACTGTGGGTTCGTCCTGCGACTCGGGGGCTGCCCTTCTACTCGGAAGAGACAGCATCTCGGGCGGAGCCGAACAACACCAACCCAACACCATCAACAGTTCGTGCGCGGATGGAACCAGCGGCACGTTCCACTCCGACGAATCGAATGATCGCCTAGTCATAGCCACAACCGACAGCAGTGCCTTGACGCACGGCAAAGTCGTCAAGGTGACTGCGACGGTTTACGCGTATAGCACGGGATCCAGCGATTCGTTGGATCTCTACTACACAGCCAATGCCAATACCCCAACGTGGGTTCTGATCGGCACGATCAAGCCCACCGCCGGGGGAGTGCAGACGTTATCCACAACGTTCACGCTTCCGACGGGCGCTCTGCAAGCCGTGCGCGCAAACTTCCGCTACCTGGGAAGCGCCTCCTCGTGCAGCACGGGTGCGTATGACGACCACGACGACTTGGTCTTTGCCGTGAACTAAAGGCGTCGGCAGACCAAACAACAAGGGCCGGGTTCCGTAAGGAAACCGGCCCTTATCTTTTGATCAGTCAATCAATGATCAGTCTATGAAACTAGTTCAGCGTGACCGCATCCTTCAGCTTGAAAGACAACGCCGATTCCGCCGGAAAGACGAGCTCCTTGTTTCCCGTATACGCCGCGCCCGCGGTACCCGCGCCGCCGCCAGCCAGAGCGCCAATGGCTGCGCCCTTGCCGCCGCCTGCCAATCCGCCGATGATTGCTCCCAAAGCCGCACCGCCGCCACCCACTAACAAGCTGCGTTTCCCTTTGCCCTTCATGGCCTGCGAGACCGTCGATGTAGAAACGTCGTAGCTCTTGCCCAGCACTTCCACCGAAGTTAGCCGCACCGCAAGAATCCCAGCGCCCTTAAACTTTCCAGCCGACTGAGCCTCCGTCACCTCACCGCTCACGTTGGAACCGGAAGCAATCACTTCCTTCCCATCCACGCTCACGGCCTTCGCCAAGGTACCGTGGAACGCTTGACCCGCAGTCGCGTGCTTGGCGCTAATCGTTTCACCCAGGCGAATCGTCAACGTCGTACCCGCCGGAATTACGCTAGGCGCTGGGGCCACTGCTTCCTTAACAGCCTCGCCGGCTTTCGCCGCCGACTCCTTCGCTGCCGAAACTGTTTTGCCCACACCAGCTTTCGTGGTATCAACGGCCTTCTGCGCCGCATCTTTGGCTGCATCCTGCTGCTTCGAGCACGCGCTGTAGCTCAACAAACTGGCCAAGGCAAAAGTGAAAACTACGAGTTTGGATTTCATAAGAACCTCCGGAGGATTGAGGCCAAAGACTAAACGGCGGGGTGCGGAGATGTCAATTTTGCGCGGACCAAAGTATTGTTGAGAAGAGCATGAAGCCACGCAAAATCGCGGTCGTAACCACATCCCGTGCCGACGCCGGGCACTTGCATTGGATCTTGAAAGATCTGGCGGCGCATCCCCGCGTCGACTTGCGCATCGTCAGCATGGGCGCGCACCTCTCTCCGGAATTCGGCCACACCGGCCAGGAGTTGCACAAAAAAGGTCTGCCTCCCCACGTCGTTATCGAGTGCCTCCTGAGTTCCGACACCGACGTGGGCATGGCGAAGACGATCGGGGTGGCCACACTCGGGTTGGCCGACGCCCTCGGCGAAATGCGGCCCGACATCCTACTTCTTACCGCCGACCGTTACGAGATGCTTGCGCCAGCCGCCGTTGCATTAGCTTTGCGCATTCCCATTGCTCACATCGAAGGCGGCGAAATAAGCGAAGGTGTGATCGACGACGCCGTCCGCAACGCAATTACTAAGATGGCTCACCTGCACTTCGCCTGCACACAAAATGCTAGCGAACGCATCGTACGCATGGGCGAAGAACCGTGGCGCGTCCACTTCACCGGCAGCCCATCGCTCGACCAGCTGCGGCGAGGGCGATTGCTGACACGCGCGCAAGTTGCAAGTGCGCTCGGCATTTCGCTGACACGCAAAACCGTGGTCGTGGTGCATCATCCGGTAACTCTACTGCGCGATACTACGCGAGAATCCGCCGCGCTATTCGCAGCTCTTTCTAAAACTAACGCGCACTTCGTCTTCGTGTACCCGAATGCCGATGCTGGAAGCCGCAAACTGATTGCCCTCACTGAGAAGTTTCTCGCGAAACATTCCAGCGCTCGCCTATTTGTGAACCTCGATCATCGCCTCTATTTAAGCTTGCTGCATCATTCCACGGCGCTGGTTGGAAATTCCAGTAGCGGAATTATTGAAGCCGCGTCGCTGGGTCTGCCAGTCGTCAACATCGGCGTTCGCCAAAAGGGACGCGACCACGCCGCCAATGTGCTCGACGTGCCAGCCTCGGCGACCGCCATTCGCGTGGCGATTTCCCAAGCCATGTCTTCCGAATTTCGCAAGACCGTACAGCACCTCGACAACCCCTACGGCAACGGCCACGCAGCTGAGAAAATCGTAAAGCTGCTCACAACAGTGCCTCTAGGCGAAAAATTACTCTTCAAACGCGGTGCGTCTGAGCCGCCCCAAACATGAGAATCCCTCTCGCGAAACCCGAAATCCTCGAATCCGACATCGACGCTGTCGTCCGCGTCCTACGCACTCCGAACCTGGCGATGGGCCCAAAGCTCACGGAATTCGAGCAAGCCCTCGCCGCCTATGTTGGCAGCCCGTTCGCCGTAGCCGTAAATTCCGGAACCTCCGCGCTGCATCTCGCCCTGCGCTGCCTCGACCTGCGCGAAGGCGACGAGGTGATCGTTCCTTCCTTCGCGTTTGCCGCCGTGGCCAATGTTCTGTTACAGGAAAATCTCACTCCAGTATTCGTGGACATCGACCCGCTCACGCTCAATGCCACTCCGTCCGCAATCACAGCCGCCGTAGGCCCGCGGACCCGCGCGGTGTTGGTCATCCACACCTTCGGTTACCCCGCAGAGATCGATGCTATCCGCGAAATCACCCGCAAGCCTAAGCTCGCATTGATCGAGGACGCGTGCGAAGCTCTTGGGGCAGAGGTGCGAGGACAAAGAGTAGGAACCTTCGGCGACGCGAGCCTGTTCGCCTTCTATCCCAACAAACAGATCACGACGGGAGAAGGAGGCATGCTCGTAACCTCCGACCCCACCATCGCGCAACGCGCCAAGATTCTGCGCAGCCAGGCCAAAGACGACTCTCTCGATTGGGCCGCACAGCACACCGAAGTCGGCTACAGCTATCGCATCACGGATATCAACTGCACCCTCGGTATCGCGCAGCTATCTCGAATAAATTCTATTTTGGAACAACGCCAAAAGCTGGCCGCATCCTACGAAGCACACCTCCGCAACCACCCAACGATTCTCCCGCCCAAACCCGACTGCGCCTACGGACGCATCAGCTGGTTCGCCTACGTAATCCAACTCGCCCCGAACTTCACGCGCCAAGACCGCGACCGCGTCTGGCAATGCCTCCTCGACCGTGGCATCGGCACCGGTCGCTATTTCGCCCCCCTGCATGGTCAACCCGTCCTGCAAGGACGCTATCGCCAAAGCGGCTCCCTCGCCGTCACAGAATCCGTAGCCTCCCGCGTCCTCGCCCTGCCCTTCTTTTTGGGCATGACGGAAACTGAAGTCGACGAAGTCTGCGCTACGCTGACCAAGCTCTTGCCCTCCTAACCGGGTGCCCCGTCCTTGTCGCGTCAGCGACAGAGCCTGCCCTGAGTAAAGTCGCAGGGGCGGGAATTTCCTATTCTTCCCCCTGACACCGACGTAACCACACTCCCCGGAAGACCAAGCACTAGAATCGAGCCATGGAGCGAAAGATCTTCTGGATCAGCATGACAGTTCTAGGGATCCTGGCCGATCTCGCCTTTCCACTCTGGTGGGCTCTCTTCTCGACGATCCCAATCGTTTTCCTAAGCTGGTGGATCGCCTACCGCAGCAATTGGTTCGACTAAGTTTTCCATGGAGGCGCGGGCGTCC
>JAYTQD010000405.1:0-9449 GCA_043746935.1 Acidobacteriaceae bacterium
AGAGTCCCGGGAAAGTTGTGCTGCAAACTTTTTTCCCGGACCACTATGCGGTGCAGTACGCGGCGCACCACGATTACGGCGGGTTTTACGAGAAGGAATTGCGCTTTCGGAGTTGGATGCACTATCCGCCGTACAGCGCGCTCACGAATGTGCTGGTGCGAGCGGCGAAGCTGGAAGATGCCCTGCGCTGGTCGGGAACGCTGGGGAAGTGGTTCGAGAAGACTCGGCATGAGGGTGTGCGGGTGCTCGGTCCGGCGGCGGCTCCGATTGTTCGGCTGAAGCAGGATTTTCGCTATCACTTTGTGCTGAAGTCAGAAAGCCGGGAGAAGATGAACCGGTTGCTGCGGGCGATGCTGTCGTATGCAACGACGGAGAACATTCCGCGTACGAATTTGGTGGTGGATGTGGATGCGCTGTGGTTGATGTAGGGGGAAGGCTTGAAATAGCGACTTCAGGTATTGAACGAAAGTCTTGTGCTGCAAGACGAAAGTACGGCATCCCCCGTTAGAATTAAAGGGGCGCATCAGAAGTAAGCCAGTTATCTGGAATTAATGGAAGCAACGGAGAAAAGATGAAGCCGAAGCAAAATACACCGGTGATTGCGTATTTCTCAATGGAGATTGCGCTCGATCCGAATATACCGACGTATAGCGGCGGGTTGGGAATGTTGGCGGGGGATACGCTGCGCTCGGTGGCGGATTTGGCGGTGCCGCTGGTTGCGGTGTCACTGGTGTACCGGCGCGGATACTTTCGACAATATCTGGATGGGAATGGGCAGCAGACGGAGCAGCCGCAGCCTTGGGATCCGGATCACACACTGGAAGCCGTGGACACGCGGGCTACAGTGGAGATCGAAGGGCGGCAGGTAGCTGTACGAGCTTGGAAGTACACGGTGATTGGCGTGACTGGAGCCACCGTGCCGGTGTATTTGCTGGATACGGATTTGCCCGAGAACGCGCCGTCAGATCGCGAGCTGACGAATTCGCTGTATGGAGGGGACTCGCACTACCGGCTCTGCCAGGAAGTGGTGCTCGGACTCGGCGGGTTGCAAATTCTGCAACAGCTGGGTTACATCGTGCAGCGTTATCACATGAATGAGGGGCACGCGGCGCTTTTGGCTTTGGGGCTGTTAGAGAGACGTCTGAGCCAGAGTTTTGCGGGGCGAGTCAAGCAGCTGGACGTAGATAGTGTGCGGAGCTTGTGCATATTTACCACGCATACGCCAGTGCCGGCGGGCCATGACGAATTTACGCGTGAGTTGGCGGAGCATATTCTTGGAACGGAACGAACCGCGCTCCTCGATGAGGCCAAGGTGTGGAAGGGTGACGTGCTGAACATGACCTATCTGGCGCTGCAGTTCTCCGGCTACGTAAACGGTGTTGCCATGCGGCACGGAGAGGTATCACGGGATATGTTCCCGGCCTACGTGATCAGTGCCATCACCAATGGCGTTCATGCGCTGACGTGGGCAGCGCCGTCGTTCAAGGAGCTATTTGACCGCTACATTCCGGCTTGGCGGACGGACAATAACTACCTGCGCTATGCCATTAGTATCCCGCTGGATGATATTCGGGAAGCGCATGTGCGCGCGAAGAAACGATTGTTTGGGGAAATCAAAGACCGAATGGGCGTCGATCTGGATCCAAAAGTCTTCACAATCGGGTTTGCCCGGCGGGCTAGTACTTACAAGAGAGCGGCGCTGCTGTTTCAGGATCCCGACCGGCTGCGCCGGATCGCGCGAGATGTTGGGCCTATTCAACTGGTTTATGGCGGCAAGGCGCATCCCCGCGATGAGGGTGGGAAAAAATTAATTCGCGATGTGTTTGGCGGTGCGTCGTCGGTGAAGGATGTGATTCGCACCGTGTATGTAGAGAACTACGACATGCAGTGGGGCGCTCTTATCACGGCGGGCGTGGATGTTTGGCTCAACAATCCCATGCGTCCGCAAGAAGCGTCTGGAACGAGCGGCATGAAGTCGGCGCTGAATGGGGTCCCTAGCTTTAGCGTGCGCGATGGTTGGTGGATTGAGGGGCACATCGAAGGCGTAACTGGCTGGTCGGTGGGAAACTCCGAGGAAGAAGAGGATCACGAGTCAGAAGTGAATTCTCTTTACACCAAACTTGCGACGGATATCGTTCCCATGTATTATCGGCAGCCGGAGCGTTACACGAATGTGATGCGGATGTCGATTGCGCTGAATGCGTCGTTTTTTAATACGCAACGCATGGTGCAGCAGTATGTGTCGAATGCTTACAAGGTGCGCGGAGAGGCGAGGCCCGCAGTGCCGCAGTTGGGTAAGGGGGAAGCGGAGTAGGCGTTAGTTTTTCGCAGTTTGTTGCAATAACCTGGACGGTTGTCCAGGTTTTTCTTTGTCTATTGCACGGAACTAAGGCGAATCGGGATAGGAGTGACGGTTAGCAGAAAGAGGAGGACCGCGAGAAACGCGAGCCACCGGCGTCTAGCGTCAAGACCGGGCCATCGAGGTACTGGGGGGTGCTGCCATCCTGTGGCGAGGAGGAGGGCAGCCCAGATCCACCAGCCTCGGAACTGAAATCCGAGCGGAATTAGGATGCCGACAGTGAGTACAGTGATGAAGCGATGTGCGCGGGGAAAGACCGCATAGACGATGTGGCCGCCGTCGAGTTGGCCGCCGGGCAGCAGGTTCAACGAAGTCGCGAACATGCCCACCCAGGCGGCAACGGCGACGGGGTGGAGGTAGACGCGATCCAGCGGTAAGAGATGTACGGGAGCACGCGTCAGGGCCGCGAGAATGTGCTGCGCGGCGCGAAAGATGAGCGGATGGCCGAACTCGATGTCGGGCGCGATCAGGAGAGCGGCAGGAGCTGGCTTGGAGAGGCTGAGTCCAACGAAAAGGGCGGTGAGCGCAGGGAAAAACCCTGCGATGGGGCCTGCAATACCAATATCGAAGAGAGCGGTTCGCGACCAAATTGCACTGCGGATGCGAATGAATGCGCCCATGGTTCCAGCGAGGCTGGGGAACGGGATGAAGAACGGCAGGGTGGCCCAAACGCGATAGCGCCGACAATAGAGATAGTGGCCCATCTCGTGGCAGAGCAGGATCAATAGCAGGGTTGCTGAGAAAGGAATCCCCAGTAGAAGGCGCGCGGGTTGGTGGAAGACCCACTCAACGGGGAAGAAAGAAATCGCGGCGTTGTCATCGGCGGAGTAGGGAGGAAGGTTGTTCTGAAAACTAAACTGCATGCCTGCGCCGACAACCAGCGTAGTGAAAATGGTGGCCAACAGGAGCAGCGCGTGGAGCCAGTAGCGGTCACGAGGAGGATGGACCTCGGCTACTTCCACGGCGGGTGGCAGGAGCGGCGTGAGTCCGGGCGCTAGATCGGAGGCTGGTTCTGGCATTCGGTTGGACATCAGGTTTGGCGGTTGGTTGTCGAAGTCCGGTAGTTCCGTGGTTTCTGTTGTGGTTCCTAGGAACACTTTAACGGAGAGCAGAAGGAATACGCTAGCCACGTCAAATTTTGGAGAGGTGCAGGCGGTCGCGGACTACGCCGAGAACTTTTCCGTGGGTTTCCACGGGTGTGCCGCGAGCATCAATCAAGGCGACGCGTTTTGGTTCGCGTTCGGCAATTGCCAGGAAGGCTTCGTGAACGCGGCTAAAGAAAGCACGGCTCTCCTGTTCGAAGCGATTTTCATCGGCGTGTCCCTGGGCGTTCGTCACCAGATTGCGGTGCTGGGCGCGGGCCAGACTTAGAGTCAGGTCGCAGTCGAGCAGAATCGTCAGGTCGGGCTGAATGTTGTCGCAGAGCGCGCGGTGCAGAGTGAGTACTATTTCGCTGCCGAGTTCCCGGCCTCCGCCCTGGTAGGCTTCGGTGGAATCGGTAAAGCGGTCGCAGAGGACGTAGTGGCCGGCGGCGAGCGCGGGCAAGATGACCTCATGCAGATGTTGCGCACGCGCGGCGAACATCAGCGCCAGTTCGGTGCGCGGGCAGAGGCCATGGGTGGCGGAGTCGAGTAGCGTGTGGCGGATGGATTCTCCGATAGGAGTGCCGCCGGGTTCGCGTGTGAGCAAAACCTCGAAATGGAGTGAGCGCAACGCTCCCGCCAGCTTCTCGATCTGCGTACTCTTGCCGGAGCCGTCCGTGCCTTCGAAAGTGATGAAACGTCCACGCTTGTCCACGGCGTTATCGTAGCAGGGGGAATGCTGGCTTGCGAGTCCCCTCGCGTGTCAGACTCGCCCGCTGATATATTCAAGGGTCCGTGAATACTGCGAATACTTTTCTGAGGAGTCCGGAAAATGAGAAGTTCTTGGTTGTGTGTTGCCGTTTACGGATTGGCGCTGTCCGCTGTGGCTGGCGGAGAGTCGAAAGCGACTGCCGCGAGAATTGCGCCCACGGTAACTGTGGCATTGGATGCAACCGAAGCGCCGCGTAAGATTCTGCACGCCAAGCTCATGATTCCCGCCAAGGCAGGTTCGTTGACGCTCTACTATCCCAAGTGGATTCCGGGCGAGCATGAGCCGTCCGGGCCGATTCAGAACCTGACCGGCCTGCATTTTCAATCCAATGGCCAGGAGTTGACGTGGCGGCGCGATTTGCTGGACGCGTGGACTTTCCACGTGGAGGTTCCCGCGGGCGCAACCAGCGTGGAAGTCACCTTAGACTATCTTTTTCCGGCGATGTTCGATGGCGGCTACAGTTCGGGTTCTTCAGTCACGGAAAAAATGGCGGTCATCAGTTGGAATCAAGTGGTGCTATATCCCGCTGGTTGGACATCCGATGAGCTGAAGTACGAAGCTTCAGTGCGTTTGCCGGCTGGATGGAAGTTTGCCTCACCGCTGCCGGTGGCTTCGCAGTCGGGTGCGGAAGTCCGGTTCGCGCCGTCGTCGTTGACCACCTTAGTGGATTCCCCCGTGCTTACGGGAGAGTACATGCGAATGGAGCCGACTGGCGAGAATCCGCATCACGAACTGGATCTTGCTGCTGATAGCGCTGCTGCGCTGGACGGACCAGCCGACTTCTTTGAACATCAGCGCAACCTAGTTGTGCAAGCGCAGAAGCTCTTTGGCGCCCACCATTATCCCAATTATCACTTTCTCTACAGCTTGAGTGATCATGTGGCGCATTTTGGTCTCGAGCATCACGCGTCCGACGATAGCCGCGTGGATGAGCGCGGAATTGTCGATCCCATAAAGCGCAAGTTGTTCGCGGGATTGCTGCCGCATGAATTTGTGCATTCCTGGAATGGAAAATTTCGACGGCCAGCAGATTTGGCTACGCCAGACTACCAAAAGCCCATGCAAACAGACTTGCTCTGGGTATACGAAGGCCTGACCTCGTATCTGGGAGATTTGTTAAGTGCTCGTAGCGCCGTTCGCACGCCGGAGGAAGCCCGCGACAATCTGGCCGGTATCGCGGCTGAATTGGAGTACCGCCCAGGCCGCTCCTGGCGCAATTTGCAAGACACGGCGGACGCGGTGCCCGCGCTTCAGGACGCGCCCCGCTCGTGGCAATCATGGCGTCGCGGCGTCGATTACTACGACGAAGATGTTCTGAACTGGCTCTGGGTCGACATCCTGTTGCGCCAGCAAAGCGGTGGCATGAAATCGATGGATGATTTCTGCCAAGCTTTCCATGGTGGCGCCAGCGGTTCGGCCGAGGTGAAAACCTACACTTTCGACGATATCGTTAGCACCCTCAACAGCATTGCACCCTACGACTGGCGTAAGTTCTGGATCGAGCGCCTAACGAATCACGGGCCGGGAGCACCGCTGGCGGGATTGGAAGGCAGCGGCTGGAAGCTGGTCTTCAACGACACACCATCCGAGCTGGTGCGTGCCCAGGAAGAAGTTCGGGAAGGTACAGACTCCAGATTTTCCCTCGGACTCTTACTGCGCGAAGATGGCGGGATCACGGACACAATCGAAGGATTGCCCGCCGCAAAAGCTGGCATCGGCCCGGGAATGAAAGTGCTGGCTGTGAACGGGCGCAAATTTTCCAAGAATGTTTTACGCGACGCACTGAAGGCGGCGAAGAGCAGTTCCGATCCCATGGAGTTACTAGTGGAGAATGCAGATTACTTCCGCACCTTCAAAATTGACTACCACGGTGGCGAGAGATTTCCGCATCTCGAACGTGATGCTTCCAAGCAGGATGTACTGAGCGGAATTTACGCGGCGAAGTAGGGACGGTAATGCTATTGAAAAAGGCGCGGGTTTGAGCCGCGCCTTCCTTAGAGCTTTACAGGAAATGCTTAAACGCTAACCGCCTGGTATTCCGAGTACACGCCCTTGAAGTCCGTAATCTTGTGGTCGTTCTCGAAGTGCCAAATGCGCGTTGCGACTTCGTCGATGAGGTCGTGATCGTGGGTGACGATCAGTACTGTTCCCTGGTAGCGCTGTAGCGCGATGTTGAGCGCGTTGATGGCTTCGAGATCAAGGTGGTTCGTCGGTTCGTCGAGAACGAGGATGTTCGGTTTTTGCAACATCAGTTTACAAAAGAGCAGTCGAGCTGCCTCGCCGCCGGAGAGGGCTTCTGTTTTCTTGTTCCCCTCTTCTTTTTGGAAGAGCATCTGACCCAACAATCCACGAATTTCTTCCGTGGAAGCCCCCGGATCCCATTGATGGAGCCAGTCGAAAACGTTGGAGCCTTTCTGAATCAACTGTTTGTGATCCTGCGCAAAGTAGCCGACTGAGGCCTCGTGACCCCAAGTTACCTTGCCACTGGTGAGGAAGTCGCCAGCGTAGCCGCTGGTTTGGCGCAACTCGGCTTCCGGAATCGTCGGTGAATTGGCCAACAGCGCATTGAGCAACGTAGTTTTCCCAGCGCCGTTTCGGCCAATGAGCGCGATTTTCTCGCCTCGCAGTGCGCTCGCCGTGAACCCTTTCAAAACTTCCTGATCGCCGTAAGATTTCGTAACCTCTACGAAATCCAGCACGTGCTTTCCGGAAGGGCGCTTCTGCTCAAACTTGATGTAGGGCCGCGCAATATTTGAGCGCGCCAGGTCCGTCACCTGTAAGCGTTCAACTTCCTTCCGCCGCGACTGCACTTGGCTCGATCGCGTACCAGCCGAAAAGCGCGCGATAAATTCGTTGAGTTGAGAGATTTTCTTTTCACGCTGCGCGTTCTGCGATTCGATTTGCGAGCGAATCTGCGTCTTCGCCACCACCATATCGTCGTAGGTGCCGGTGTAGGTGATGATGGTTTCGTAGTCAATGTCCGCGATATGCGTGCAAACACTGTTCAGGAAGTGGCGATCGTGGGAGATTACGAGCAGCACGCCTTCATAGTCGTTCAGGAACGTTTGCAGCCAGTGGATCGAGTCCAAATCCAAGTGGTTCGTAGGCTCGTCGAGCAGCAGGGCCATCGGATGCCCAAACAGAGCCTGGGCCAGGAGTACGCGGACTTTTTGCCCGCCTTGAATTTCGCCCATCTTGCGCTCGTGCAGTTCGTCGGGAATGTCGAGACCCTGCAACAGAATCGCCGCATCCGCTTCCGCGGAGTAGCCGTCTTCCTCGCCGACCACGCCTTCCAGCTCGCCCACGCGCATGCCGTCTTCGTCCGACATTTCCGCCTTGGAGTAAATTTTTTCGCGCTCTTCGAGGGCGGTCCACAGGCGTTTGTTGCCCATGATGACGGTATCGACCACGCGATAGGCGTCAAAGGCGAACTGGTCTTGACTCAACACGCCAAACTTGCGCGGACGGACCACGGTGCCCTTCTGCGGGTCCAGCTCCCCCGTCAGCAGCTTCATAAACGTGGATTTGCCGGAGCCGTTCGGACCAGTTAGGCCGTAGCGCTTTCCCGGCGTAAAGGCCGTGGACACATCTTCGAACAAGACTTTCGCGCCGTAGCGCATGGAAACATTGCTGACAGAAATCATGAGATTACAGGGAACTTCCAGGGGAAATTGCCGACTGCGAGGGATCGCAGTGATCACTCTTAGAATACCACGGCAACCCCGATTTTCTCCGGAAATCAACCCACCCGAGGGCGCGAGCATGGTAGCCTTTGTGTTCTTATTCGTTGCAACGGAACTACTTACGGGAGCCTATGAGTCCGAACTCTTCGAATCTCCATCCGCATGTCGATCTGCAAGCCATGGCGCGGCAAGTCCTGCGGCAGTACGGATTTGAACCAGATTTTCCCATTGTCGCCAAGCAGCAGGTGGCGCAGCTCCAGAGCCACCCTCCGCAACTCGCTGCGGGCGGCGCGATTCGTGATCTGCGGAACCTGCTGTGGTCCTCCATCGACAACGACACTTCGCGCGATCTTGACCAGATCGAGTACTGCGAGCGCCTGCCCAACGATGGCATCAAGGTTCTTGTGGGCATCGCGGACGTGGATGCCTATGTGCCGAAGAATTCTCCCATCGACCAATACGCGGCGCAGCAGACGTGCACGCTCTATACGGGCGTACATAACTTTTCGATGATTCCGGACGAGCTCTCGACTGGCCTCACCTCGCTCCTCGAAGGCGCAGACAAGCTTTGCCGCGTGGCCGAATACGTAGTCAATGCGGATGGTCACATCACGTCGAGCGATTTCTATTCCGCGCTGGTTCGCAACAAGGCGCAGCTCGCCTACAACGCGACCGGAGCATGGCTGGAAGGCCGAGGCCCCGCACCGGAGAAAGTTGCCGCCTCACCGGAATTGCAAGCCCAGCTTAAGCTGCAGGACGAAGTAGCTCAAGCACTGCGGGAACAACGCTACCGCCACGGCGCGCTGAACCTCGATACCAACGAAGTCCGGCCTGTTGTGCTGAATGGCGAAGTCGTCGATGTGCAGAAGCAAACGAGAAATCACGCCACCGATTTGATTGAAGATTTCATGATTGCCGCCAACGAGATGGTGGCGCGTAAGCTGGAAGCGGTTTCCTCCCTGCGCCGCATTGTGAAGACGCCGGAACGCTGGGACCGAATAGTGCAACTCGCGGCCACGCTCGGCGGACATTTGCCCGGAGAGCCAGATTCGAAAGCCCTCAACGATTTCCTGCTGCAACGCAAAGCCGCCGACCCGGTTCACTTCGCCGACCTGTCGCTTGCCATGGTCAAGTTGATCGGACCCGGCGAGTACGTTTTGGAGCGCCCCGGCGATACCGTTTCCGGCCACTTCGGCCTAGCCGTGCAGGACTACACACATTCCACCGCACCGAACCGGCGCTTTCCGGATTTAGTTACGCAACGCATTCTCAAGGCTGTGTTGGCGGGCCAACCCCCGGCGTATTCCGATGCCGAACTCACCGCCATCGCCGCCAACTGTACCGCCAAAGGGAACGCCGCGCGCAAAGTGGAACGCGGCATGACGAAGCGAATGTCCGCCGTGGCCATGAGCAATCGCATTGGTCAAGTTTTCGACGCCATCGTGACTGGAGTGAATGAGCATGGCAGCTTCGTGCGCGTGCTTACGCCACACGTGGACGGAATGTTAGTGCGCGGAGAAGAGGGCTTGGATGTCGGCGACAAACTTCGCGTC
>JAYTQD010000406.1:0-1260 GCA_043746935.1 Acidobacteriaceae bacterium
CAGTATGGGCACTTCGGTTTCATTGTTCCCCCACGAGATGGCTAACCATTCGATCAAGGCGGACGCCTGCGGCGCCGCTTATCTCAAACGTTAGGCGTCTTGAGTCAGACCAGCCAGATCCCGAAATCGGAGTCATATGCCAACCTCCTATTCAGGCTTTTGAAAGCCTTGCCATTTGCACTTGAACAAACATATGGGTTGTCGTGATACCGCCTATCAGGCTCCCCCATTCGTGCGCATGTGGCGCGGCCAAATAGTGCCCCGCTCGCTACACTGCGGACAAGCGGTAGCCGCACGGCCCTTAGCGCTGCCTTGCATCGCCGCAATCACCGGCGTAGCGAGGAGCGCCATCAGGACGGCAAGGACTCGCACTATCAAGAATGGCGCGACAATTAGTCCAAGTATCCCGAAGGCAATTCCCATCTGGGCGATGCTACAACGAATGAGCGGGAGCCACAGTCAATCGAAAGCCGGCCTCCCGAGCGCAGCTTCGGGCAATGCTCTACCTCCGGGCGCGTTGTCTGCGAGGCAAGCAATACAGCTCGTGTTCCTGCAGACGCCTAACCCTTCGTTCAAGCGGACAGTCACCGGAATACCGGTGTCTGCCGCTTAATTCAAACGTTAGGCGACAATGAGAACCTCGCGCGCTACACTTCCCGCATGCCCGAGATAAGCCGCTTCCTTGGAATCGTGATCGCGATGTACTACCGCGACCATGCGCCGCCTCACTTCCACGCAGTCTACGGCGACTTCGAAGTCACTGTCGAAATCACTTCCAGCCAGGTAAACGGCCAGTTTCCCAAGCGGGCCTTGGCTCACGTGCTTGAATGGAGTACCCTTCATCGGCAAGAGCTACTCGACGCTTGGGCACTGGCTCGCGCGAGCAGGGCATTGCCCAAGATCGCTCCGTTGGAGTAACAGTAATGCTTCCGCACATTGTTGAAGGTCGCTACGTTTCGGGTCACACGGTTTGGCTTCGCTTCGCCGACGGTGCCGAAGGTGAAGTGAATCTCTCGGCAGAGCTGTACGGAGAGGTGTTCGAGCCTCTGAAAGACATCGAATACTTCCGCAGACTGAGAGTCGATCCTGAGCTACGCACTGTCGTCTGGCCCAACGGAGCAGACTTCGCGCCTGAGTTCCTACGCGCTGCCCTGCGAGTTGCCGCCTAACCATTCATGATTCGGACGCATCGCCCCCGAGCATGAAAGCCCTGGCTGCGAGAAGATGGCGGTGGCACACGGGGCAAGCAAGGTCGCAATA
>JAYTQD010000407.1:0-3533 GCA_043746935.1 Acidobacteriaceae bacterium
GTGCACTTGAACGGCGAGGACATCCGGGCGCTGCACTTCCCTGCCGGCCATACGGATGGGGATTCCGTCATCTATTTTCCACAGTCGAATGTGGTGCACATGGGGGATGATTTCGTGACGTATGGCTTTCCGTTCATTGATGTGGAAAGCGGTGGGAGTATTGACGGGATGATTGATGGCGTGGAGAAAGCGATTGCACAGCTTCCGGCGGATGTAAAGGTGATTCCGGGACATGGGCCTGTTTCGAATTTGGATGACGTGCGGGCCTATGTGAAGATGCTGAAGGAAACGCGAGAAGTAGTGCAAAAAGCCATTGCCAAAAAGAAGACGCTGGAGCAGATGAAACAGGCGACGATTCTGGAACCGTGGAAGAAGTATTCCGGAGACTTTGTTTCCTCGGATGCGTTTCTTGAAACTCTGTATAACTCGCTGACCGGGCTAAAGAATGGGAAGTTTCTGAAGCATAACTAGCCTGGGGCGGGTATCGCTCATTCAGCAAAGTTTGCTATTAGCTCGATGCGATTCCCGAACGGGTCGAGGATGTGGCTGCGACGGGTTCCGGGGATTTCAAAGTCTTCACTGACGGAGACGTTGGCGGCTTTGAGCTGGGCGATGAGAGCGTCGTAGTTGTCGCAGACCAACGCCGGGTGAGCTTTGAGTGCGGGACGAAAATCTTGTTCCACTCCTAGATGTATCTCAACCGTGCCGCTACGGAACCAGCAGCCTCCGCGTTTGGCTAGTTCGGTGGGTTTGGGGATTTCGGTCATTCCGCAGAGATTCACGAAGAAGCGGCGGGCGGTGTCTTCGCCGCCCGAGGGCATGGCTAGCTGGACGTGGGCGATGGAAAGGAAGGGCGAAAGGTGCATGCTCACATCTTAGAAGATTACCCGGAAAAGCAGCGGACAGGAGTGTCCGCTCTACACGGGCTTATTTCTGAGTGACGACGAGTTCGCCGTTTTCTACTTTTATGCCGCCTACGGAGTCAGGGAGTTTGAGGCGGTCGTGCTGCTCGGCTAGCTTCTTCTGGAGCGCGTCGTTGACGAGCGAGGTTGGGACGCTGATGTCGCCTACTTTGAACTCTGTCGGTTCGAACGTCGCATAGCCATCTTTGGAACCGAGGTGGCCGGAGACGGTGACCCAGACGTCTTTGCCGGCAATTTTGGTGAGGAACTGGCCGTGGGCTACGTCGCCATCGAAGTTGACGTTGTAGTCCTTGATATCGGGTTGAGCGGCGGGGTCGACTGAGGTGCTGACGGAGGTTCCGGAAGTTGGCTCGCCCGCGATGGCAGCCATTGGAATTGCGCCAGCGGCTTGGGCGAAGGCGGCGGTAATTTCGGCGGAGTTCAGGTGGACTTCAGCGGGGACTTGCCCGGCGGGGCTGGGTTTTTCCAGCTGCGAGATTTTGTTTTGGAATGACTCGGCGTTGGCAGCTGCCGCGGCTGGAGCTTGCGGCGGGGCTAGCTGTTGCGGTTTCTTGAAGAGCATGACTAGGACTGCCAGCGAGACGGCTAGCGAGCATAGGCTGATGATGCGGTTGAGCTTCATGGCGTCTCCTGGTGCTCTTCTATGGTAGCGGGAATTGGGTGGATGGACAGTGTGACGGAAGGTGTTGGACGGTGGACTAGATCCCCGCCCTGTCGCTGAGGAACGCGACAAGGACGGGGCACCCGATTCAGAATCCTTAGGACCTCGCGGACAAGAGTGTCCGCGCCACACAGGCTTAGGCTTCTAGCTTTTTGTCGAGCAGGTCGTTGACTACGCTTGGGCTGGCTTGGCCTTTGGTGCCCTTCATGACCTGGCCTACGAAGAAAGCTTTCACTGTTTTTTTGCCGGCGCGGTATTGTTCGAGCTGTTTGGGGTTGGCCGCGATCACTTCGTCGATCACAGCTTCGATGGCGGCGGTGTCGGTGATCTGCTGCGGCTTTTCTTTTTCGTAGATTGCGGGAAAATCTTCGTTGCGCTCGAAGCAGAGATCGTAGAGGTCTTTCAGCATTTTGCTGGAGAGCGTTCCGGCTTCGGCTATGTCGGCGGAGAGGGCGACGCCCTTCATGGAAATCGGTGACTGCTCGATTTCTAAGTTGTGAGCTTTCAGGCGGGACTGAAGCTCTCCCTGCACGAGATTGGCTACGCGCTTGGGGCTCTTCGAGGCGCGGGCGGCTTCCTCGAACTGGTCGGCAAAGTTCTTGGTGATGGTGAGCACGCCGGCGTCTTGCTCGGTGATTCCGTATTCAGAAACCAGCCGCGCCCGGCGGGCTTCGGGAAGTTCGGGAAGCTGCTGGCGAATTTCGGCCTGCCACGCGGCGTCAACGACTAACGGGAGCAAGTCCGGCTCGGGGAAATAGCGGTAGTCGTGGGCTTGTTCTTTTGAACGCATGGAGTAGGTGCGGCCTTCGCTCGCGTTGTAAAGCCGCGATTCTTGGACAACCTTGCCACCGGATTCGATGAGTTCGACCTGGCGCTCGATTTCGTACTCAATGGCCTGCTTGATGAAGCGGAAGGAATTCACGTTCTTGACTTCGGCCTTGGTGCCGAATTCCTTCTGGCCTTTGGGGCGGACGGAAACGTTGGCGTCGCAGCGCAGCGAGCCTTCCTCCATGTTGCAGTCGCTGACGCCGGTGTAGAGGATGATTTCCTTCAGCCGCGTCAGGTATTCGTAAGCCTCGGCTGCGCTGGCGAGGTCAGGTTCGCTGACAATTTCTATTAAAGGAACACCGCTGCGGTTGAGGTCGATGGCGGTCTTGTTGGCGGCGTCGGGGAAACCATCGTGCAGGCTCTTGCCGGCGTCTTCCTCCATGTGGAGGCGGGTGATGCCGATTCGCTTCGTTTTCACACCCGAAGCCCCGTCGGGAGTTTTGATTTCCAAGTAGCCGTGCTCGGCGATGGGCTTATCGAACTGCGAAATCTGGTAGCCCTTGGGCAGGTCGGGATAAAAGTAATTCTTGCGCGCAAAAATCGAAGTCTCGCGAATCTGGCAGTTCAGCGCCATGGCGGCGAGGACGGCGTACTCGACAGTCTTCTTGTTGAGCACCGGAAGCGCTCCAGGCAGGCCGAGGCAGACCGGGCAAACGTTCGAATTGGGCTGGTTGCCAAAGCGCGTCGAGCAGGAACAGAAAATCTTGGTGTTGGTCAGAAGCTGGACGTGAACTTCCAGGCCGATCACGGGCTCGTACTTCGTCGTTACAGGTGGGTGGGCGGTGGTGGCCATGGGGAAATTATAACGGGTGAGTGAAACCGTTGAAGGCTCGGCCAGTTGATGGGCTTTTCAACGTTTTCGCCCAAAACATCGCCGAGAGCCCCGCTGCGAGAAGCTCATATGCTCCAAACGACAAGTCGTAGACCATGAAGAGTGCCCCCACCCCCCCTCCCCCCGACCTAATGGAATCAACGAGATACGTGGCGAAGGAGGCCAAAATCTTTGAGTTTAAAGGACTTACAGGGAAAATCTTGAAAACAAAGGAGATAGCTCAACCAAGATCATTTCGTCTGTACCCCTTCTAGATATGGTGCGGGAGGGTGAGCGCTAGGTCAACGAC
>JAYTQD010000408.1:0-9441 GCA_043746935.1 Acidobacteriaceae bacterium
CGCTCAGGGCAGTAAGCCGCAACAGATGGCTGTGCTCAAACGCATCGTCGCTCTGGATGCTTCGCTGCCAAATTTCGCGCGCATCGGCGAGCTGGCTGCCGAACTGGGCGACGGACGTGGCGCCGCTGCGGCATTTCTGCGCGTTGCGGAATTGACCGAACAGTCCGGCGCCGCTCCAGCAACATGGTATGAGCGCGCCTATCAGGCCGATGGTGCGAATCCCAAGATTGCCATGGCTTACGGACGCAGTCTGCTGGTGCAGGGTGAAGCGGGCGCGTCGATCTTCGTGCTGGCCCCGCTGCTCAACGAAGGCGCGCCCTCCAATGAATTGCGCGATGTCTATGCGGGCGCTTTGCTGGCCGCTGGCCGCTTCAAGGACGCCGAGCCGCATGTCATGGCGCTGTTCGAACAGAATCCATCCCGCCTTCCACAAGTGACGCAACTGATCGGCAACATGATCGATGCGGAAATGGACCGCGACGCGGTGGCGCTGGCGCGAAAATTGGAACAGTTCCAGCGGCGTCGTGGCGAGCGCCGCGCCTTTCTTGCGACCATGCAAGATTTGGTGTCCCGGCACCGGTCCTCGGCGGACCTGCTCGAATTTTTGGTTGAGCTCTACAATTCTTCCAATCGTGAAACAGACTATTGCCAAACCCTGCTGCGTCTCTTCGATCTTTATCACAAGACCGGGAACTTTCCGAAAGCAGGCGAGTGTCTGGACCGGGCCGCCGAGGTGGATCCTTATGAACCCGGGCATCAGCGCCGACTTGAAATGCTCAAGGGCAATTTGGACCAGGCGCAGTACACAGCGATCGCGTCGCGCCTAGCCCCGACAGGCAAGAAAGCAACGACCGAAACAACGGAGAGTTCCGAGCCTTCCTTGGGCGCTTCGGCGTTGCAAGACCTCATGCTGCAAGCCGAGATTCTGGTGCAGTACGGGATGCATGCCAAGGCCGCGGAACGCCTCCAGCGGATTCGGGAACTCTTTCCGACCGAAGCGGAACACAACGAAGATTTGCAACGGCTGTATGCGACGGCGGGGCTCACTCCACCGACGGCAGCGAAGCCTACCGTGCCTCCAACTCCCGCGACTCCTGCGGTAGTAGCTGTGACACCGTCGGCTGCGCCTGCTTCCGCACAAGGTCCGGATCTGAATCAGCTGACTCGTGTAGCGGAGGTCTCTCGTCTGCTCTATCGGCAAGGCGACACGGCGGGGGTGCTATCCGTAGTCGCCAAGGAAGTGGGATCTTTGTGGCGTCTCACGCGCTGCCTCGCGGCCAATCGCAAGCCCGGTCAGGCGATGGCGGGTTTCCAAGAGTTCCAGGCTTCCGGCAATCACCATGCCGATGAGGCTGCGGTTGCCAGCCTGGTAGCGGTCGTGGATGATCTGTGCCGCAGTGGCCCGGTCGTATTTCCCAGTGTCTCCTCGGCCCCGGAGCTGCAGTCTGTGAAAAGTATTCTTGCGGATCTCAACGTTGCGTCCATGCTGGGGCTGCCCATGAGCGATGGTGAAGAACACGCTGGCGTACTGCTCCTAATGCAAGATACGGCGCGCGCCTGGCACGAGAACGAGATTTTTGTCGTCCGCACCATTGCCGAGCAGGCCGGTATGGCGCTCCGCAACCTGGGCTTGCGCCGCTTGGTGAGCAACCTCTCTGTGACGGACGGAAAATCGGGACTGCTCAGCCGTTCCTCGTATCTCGACATCCTATTCGGCGAAGCGCGGCGCTCGCAGGAAGAAAGTACCTCTCTCACTACCGTATTGATGCAGTTCGGCGATAGCTCGGCGTTGGTCAAACAGTTTGGCCAGGATGCCGTCGAAGCCATGATGCAGCAGATTGGACGCGTTTTAGCTGGGCACATCCGGCAAAACGATTTCGCCTTTCGCTACGAAACCGCGTCGGTGGCGCTGATTCTCGGCGATACGGGCGAAGTCAATGCCTTGCACGCAATCGAAAAATTTCGTTCCTTGCTCACTGACATTCATTGGCCGAATAAGCCCGAGGCTGTGCAGTTTGCCACCGGCGTGGCGGAGGCGGTCGTTCGCCCGCATTTCGACCCCGTCGACATCGTCACCGAAGTGATCAACCGCGTGGAGCAGGCGCTCGATCTGGCGCTGTGCGATGAGACTGCTGGCGTGCAGGTGCTGGGGTCGACGTTTGCAGCGGCTGCGGTCGCGTAAGAATTTCAATGGACGCCCGCGCCTCCATTGTTGAGTTGGGTCTGATTTTGCTGGTGTCCATCCCCGCTGATAGACTGACGAGTCTCCTCCAGAAATTTGCCGATGATTGTTTCTCTCACCACCCGATACACAGTCGCCAACAAGAAGGACTTCGACGTTCTTCAGCGCATCTTAGTAGCTATGGGCGTGTGGCGCGGGCGCCCTCGCCCGCGTGGTCCAAAGGGAAAATTTCAGAGTTTCGTTCCCTCGCGTTTTGACTTTCAACTCACCACTGACGCCGGTAAGGTATCCGAGCCGGATTTTTGCATCAACGTTTCCGAACCATTGCTGGCATTTCAGATAGTGAAACAAAGCGGTGGTGAGATTGTAGCGGGACTATCCGAGGTGGAGGTCGTATCTCAGGGCTTTCAAGTCAAGCTGCCCAGCGGCGCGATCTTCCAAGTAGCCGCGCTTCAAGCAGATCCCGACGATGCCGAACTCCAGGGTCTGTCAGGGAATTTGGATGCGACCGGCAAGCGCTTCGGAATCGTTGTCGCCCGCTTCAACTCATTCATTACCGAGCGCCTGCTGCAAGGGGCGTTCGACGGTTTGCTGCGTTCCGGCGCGCGCCGAAGCGACATCATAATCGTTCGCGTCCCCGGGGCGTTCGAAATTCCTTCCGCGGCGCGCACGCTGGCCGAGACAAAACGGTTCGACGCTATCCTCTGTATCGGCTGCCTCCTCCGCGGCGACACTGCGCACTACGACGTCATCGTGAATGAGGTCACGCGCGGAATTGGGCAGTCGGCGCAGGAGACAGGCGTCCCCCACGCATTCGGCGTGTTGACGTGCGATACGCTCGAACAAGCCATTGATCGCGCCGGACTGAAGATGGGCAACAAGGGATTGGAAGCCGCCCTGGCAGCGGTGGAAATGGCGAATCTGCCCCAGACTCTCGGGCAACAGGGAAATCGCAAGTCCCTCAACAAGAAATCCGCAAAGAAAAAATCATCGAAGAAGACGGTTTTCGCGGCGAGACGAAAGAAGAACTAGGCTCCAATTCTCCCCAGTCCTGTAGACTGAAGGAACATGGGAACCCGCAGAAAAGCCCGCGAACTTGCTCTTCAGATGCTGTTCCAAGCCGATGTGGCCAAGCAGTCGCCCGACGATGTCCGCAAGTCGTTTTGGAGCGAACGCGGTCAAGTGGAAAGCGATGTCCGCGGATTCGCCGATGATCTATTTCGCATTGCCACGGATCGCGCTCCGGAAATTGACAAGATGATCGAATCTCACGCCGAGCATTGGCGCGTGGAGCGAATGGCTGCCGTGGACCGGAATATCCTGCGCGCGGGTGTGGCGGAGTTTCTCGGTTTTGCCTCGACTCCGAAACCGGTCGTTATCAACGAAGCGCTGGAGATCGCGCGAAAATTTTCCAGCCCGGAATCCGTCAATTTTCTGAACGGCGTGCTCGACAGCGTGGCCCGCGAATTGGACAAGGGCGCGACCGAGAGCGCCACTTCCCGCAAGTAAGGCTTTCTCTTCCTTGGACGCCGGAACCTTATCTTAAGTCCAGAGTATTTTTTTACATGTTTACGAAATGGAACATGAAGTGCCGGATTACCGTCACAAACTGCAATAATTTGCAGAAAGAGGACAGGGGAGCCCTGTCCGGACATACCTGACTTGTCCCACAAACCGCGGTTTTACCATCAAAAAGTGCCTTGCCACCCCCACAAAAGCCGCCAGTCGTCCCACTAAAAAGACAGATCAGCGGTTGCTTTTATGGTTTCACCAACACGAAGTCCGGATTGCAGGGCTGCTTTGACGTCGAAATGCTGCACAGGCTGGTGGCTGGATTTGTGCTGCTGCTAATGGGCTGAATTTGTAGCGTATCCGTGGAGAACGCTGCGTTCACTACGTGGACCAAGCCATCGGTGCTGCCGACATAGAGAAACGCGCCGTCCGTCGTGAGGCCGCCTGTCGTCACAGGTTGCGCTCCCACCAAAGTCGTACCCGTTCTTATCCCAGAAACAAGGTTGTAGGAGAACACGCTGCTAAAGTTCTTGGGCACTACGTAGGCGGTCGTGTCGTCGGCGGACAAAAGGAATTCTGTCGCATCCAACGGTCCTTGGTTGAAATCAATGGGCGCCGTCGTAGCGTTGCAGATGGCGAATGGTGAACTTCCCACGCAGGAGGATCCCGAGAGAGCCGCAGAGGTTGCGGTAATGATTTCCGCGTCCGAAGCGTTCGGGCCATTGAGCGCGATGAAGCGTGTGGAGTGAGCGACTTCGTCCCAATCGTGCAAGGCGCGAATAAATTGCGGCGCGCCAGGGAGGGCTTTGACTTGCGTGCCATCCGGACTCGCCGCGATGCTGTTGTTGCTGGTATTAAGTGCCGTCACCGTATTCGCCGCCTGCGCCATGTAAACGAGAGCGCCGCTGGGGTGGAAGGCTACATCGGTCACGCCGACAGGCGTCGGCAGGCGCCGCAACTGGTTGATAGCGTCGAAAACGTACACGGGTCCAGGGACTTCATTCGATAGCTTGCAGGGCGATGCTGTGCACTGATAAGTCGTGATGTAAACCTGAAAACCATCGGAGGAAAAAACTGCGGACTTGGCATGGTCGGAAGTTGCCAAGAGAAGTTGTTGCCCTGCGTTGCTGGGCTGGTCGTAAAGGAAAACCTGATTCGGGGTGGTCGAAGTATCCGACACCACAGCTTTTGCGCCGCTGAACGAAACCCCGACTATTTCTCCCGTGACAGCGTTGTTGGTCGTCCCTGCGCCAGAACTCGAAACTACGGCGATGCCGTTGCACACGGGTGGCCCGTTGGTTGTTCTTGGAACGCAGCTGCCGGCGTAAATCTCCGTGCCGGAAGCGCTGATCATCATGGATGTTGGCGTGTGCGGCAGAGCAATCGGTGCGCCGGGCTTGTTCGTGGATTGCGGTATCGGGATGATGTAGCTGAGGCAGCCGAGCACAGGCTCGTTTTTCGTCTGGTCCCAACACCCGGAACTCGCCACGTAGACGGTCGAGGCGCTTGCTGTGCCGGATACTTGCACGCTGATTCCGACGGGCGGGTAAATCGGCGCCACAGGTTGGGAGCCGATGTTGCAAGTTGCCGGAAGGCACGAGGCCGTGATGCTAGCGCCTCCGGTCTGTGCCGCCGAAATAACTCCCGCCGTGCTTACAGCGGCCACTGCCGGATTCGAGCTGCTCCAAGTGAGTGGGGGATTCGTGAGCGTCAAACCCGCCGAGTCCACTACGGTGGCTGTGATCGTTTGCGACGCGCTGCCTTTCGGGAAGCTCAAAGAATTTTCGCCTACCGCCGTCGCCAGCGTAATCGTCTTCACCGGACAAGTCGTGAAGGAAACGGGAGCACTGGTGGCGCTTCCGGCCGAGGCGAAGAACGACGTCTGGCCAGGTGTCTTGGCTGTGGCGCGCACTTGATTGAAGAGCAGGCCGGTTCCAGAAGTTAGGAGCGTCACGATGGTGCTGTTCTGCGAGGACCAAGAAATGGGGCCGACGGTGGAGGTAATGTCGTTGCTGTTGTTGGTCGCGACAACTTGGTAGTCGGCGAAGCCCGCGGCAGCAAATTGAGAGGCGGCGGAGAGACCCTCCATCTGCGGGGGGCCTTGATCACAATAAACTTTCCCATTCACCGCGCTGATTTCGAGCCGTTCGATGTGCTGGTGTACGAACACAGTCGTTGGAGAACTTGTGGCGCCGTCTGCGGTTGCCGTCAGTTGTACTGCGCCAGCGGGTCCCGGGGTACAAATGGTCGGCGCTGTCAGCGAGTTCCAGCTTCCAGCGCATACGGCGGGAATGCCACCCAGCACGGCGACCGAGATGGCCGAGCTGTCCGAGGCCTGCCAGGTAATCCTCCCGGCAGCGATACCTCTCCCCCCACTGTCGGTGACCGACAAACCCGAAAACTTTCCTTGCTCCAGCGAGATAATGGCCGGCGCAATATGAATCGCCGTCGCTCCGACACCAGAGGACTTCTTCCCGCAGCCCGCAAAACCAGCGACCAGGGTGGCCAAAGCACACAATAAACAAAGAGAACGAACCCTACCCATGAACCCTCCCCGTCCGCGGCGAACCGGTGGACGAGCTTGGTGAACTGAACGAATCCAACAAAGCGATCAATGCAAAACCTTGAGTCTAGAGGCTATCCGCCATTTCGGCAACTCAGTGAATGTTGAAAGCATTCCTAAATCGACCGACCGGCACAGGTTTCTTGGGGTGAGATGACGAAAGTCGGTTAGGGGTTGACGCGAAAGAAAGGGAATTGATATATTTGAAAGGTTCCGCGAGTATTCGTGAGCCGGTCTGTGGGAGTGCGCCCGAATGTGTGGGCGTCGCAACAGAGTTAGCTTGTTAGATGTAACGTTCTGGATGGATGCAGTTTTCAGAACGCCCTCGCTGAAGTACCGCTGCGATGACCTTCCACTTGGAAGGATATGCAGGGTCTGCAAGCGAAACGGAGTGCCTTCAACCCAGGCGCCACCGTCGTTTGTATCAAGCTGATACGGATATTGGGGATTTTTCTGCGTTCGGGCTTTGTTTGCCCGGTCGCGGAAGCATGTTGAGCCATAAGTTTGTTGGCTCGCGTGCGAGCTGCGGGTTTGTGGAATTTTGTTGGGTGAATTTTGTTGAGTGGATTTTAAGGAGCTGCAAAGAGTGCCTACGTTCAATCAACTCGTACGGAGTGGGCGGAAAGCGCCGCGCTATAAGACGGCCAGCCCCGCGTTGCAAAGCTGTCCGCAAAAGCGTGGAGTCTGCACCCGCGTTTATACGCAAACGCCCAAGAAACCGAACTCGGCGCTGCGTAAAGTGGCCCGTGTTCGCCTGACCAATGGGATTGAAGTTACGACTTATATCCCGGGTGTCGGCCACAACCTGCAGGAGCACTCGATTGTGCTCATCCGCGGCGGCCGCGTAAAAGATCTGCCCGGCGTGCGTTACCACGTAGTGCGCGGGACGCTGGATTCGACCGGCGTGACCGACCGCAAGCAGAGCCGTTCGAAGTACGGCGCGAAGCGGCCGAAGAAGGCGAAAGAGTAAGAGCGATTGCAGATTTTAGATTGCAGATTGCAGATTTGAAAATCTCAAGATTCAAGATTTGAATTAGTGATAGCGGAGCGAAGAAGAAGCGATGCCTAGAAAAGGACATGTCCCCAAGCGAACCGTCGTTGCCGATGCGGTGTACGGCTCCGATCTGGTTACGAAATTCGTGAACTGCATGATGTGGGGCGGCAAGAAAGCCACCTCGCAGCAGATTTTTTACGGCGCCATGGGCAAGCTACAGGAAAAAGGCGGCGATGAAGCGCTCAAGCTCTTCAAGAAAGCTGTCGAAAACTGCAAGCCGCTGCTGGAAGTTAAGTCGCGGCGCGTAGGCGGCGCAAACTATCAGGTGCCGATCGAAGTCAATGCTGATCGCCGGACGTCACTGGCGATTCGCTGGCTCATCAGTTTTTCCCGCAGTCGCGGTGAAAAAGGCATGACTGACAAGCTCTGCGCTGAGTTGCTGGATGCGGCCAATGGTCGTGGCGGCGCGATGAAGAAAAAAGAAGACGTGCATCGCATGGCGGAAGCCAACAAGGCGTTTGCACATTACCGTTGGTAGAAATTTGTAATTTGGCAATTTGCAATTTTGTAATTTGAAGGCGCGGGCTTTTGGAAATTACAAAATTACAAAATCAGAAATTACAAAATTAAGGAAGCGAGTATCGTGGCAAGACAAGTTCCATTAGAGCGCTGCAGGAACATCGGCATCATGGCCCACATCGATGCCGGGAAGACGACGACGACGGAGCGCATCCTGTTTTACACCGGGAAGACTCACCGCATCGGTGAGGTCCATGAAGGCACGGCCACAATGGACTGGATGGAGCAGGAGCAAGAGCGCGGCATTACCATTACGTCGGCGGCGACCACCTGTACCTGGCGCGATATTCGTATCAACATCATTGATACCCCCGGCCACGTCGATTTCACGGCGGAAGTGGAACGCTCGTTGCGCGTGCTGGACGGCGCGGTGGCGGTATTTGACGCGGTACACGGCGTGCAACCGCAGTCGGAAAAAGTCTGGCGACAGGCCGACAAGTACGGTGTGCCGAGAATTTGCTTTATCAATAAGATTGACAAGATGGGTGCGGATTTCGAGCACGCCGTCGACACCATCCGCAAACGCCTCAATGCCAAGCCCGTGGCGATTCAGATTCCCATCGGCCAGGAAGCGAAGTTTGTCGGTGTGGTGGATCTGGTCGAGATGAAGGCTGTCGTCTGGACAGACGAGACCATGGGCGCTGAGTACGTAGTCGAGGAAATTCCCGCCGATCTCAGGAAAAAGGCGGAAGCTTTCCACGCCCAATTGATAGAAGCCGTGGCCGAAACGGATGACGCGCTGTTGCACAAGTTTCTGGAAGGCGAGACCATTTCCGCCGCCGAACTTCGCGCCGGGCTTCGCAGAGCCACCATTGCCTTACAGCTATTTCCGGTGATTGTTGGCACGTCGTTTAAGAACAAGGGTGTGCAACCGCTGCTGGATGCGGTGGTGGATTACTTGCCCTCGCCTCTCGACACCAAAGAAGTCAAAGGCGTCCATCCCGACACAGGTGAGGTTCTCACGCGTCATCCGGACGATAAAGAGCCATTTTCCGCGCTGGCATTCAAGATTATGGCGGACCCGTTCGTGGGCCAGTTGACTTTTATCCGCGTCTACTCCGGGCAGTTAAAATCCGGGGATGCGGTGATCAACGCTGGCAAGCGTAAGACGGAGCGCATTGGGCGCTTGCTGAAGATGCACGCCAACAAGCGTGAAGACATTCAGGAAATCATGGCGGGGGATATTTGCGCCTGCGTAGGCGTAAAGAATGTCAGCACGGGCGACACGATTTGCGACGAGGACTATCCCATCGCGCTCGAAACGATCATATTTGCTGTTCCCGTAATCTCCGTCGCGGTCGAACCGAAGACGAAAGCCGACCAGGAAAGAATGGGTATGGCGCTGGGGCGCCTCGCTCAGGAAGATCCCACTTTTAAGGTTCACACCGATCCCGATAGCGGACAGACCATCATCAGCGGCATGGGCGAGTTGCACCTTGAAATCATCGTCGATCGCATGATGCGCGAATACAAAGTCGAGGCCAACGTCGGCAAGCCGCAGGTTGCGTACCGCGAGACGATTCGCAAGAAGACCGAAGCCGAGGGCAAGTACATCCGGCAGACCGGCGGTAAGGGTCAATACGGTCACGTTCGCATTCGTCTCGAACCGAA
>JAYTQD010000409.1:0-1259 GCA_043746935.1 Acidobacteriaceae bacterium
AGAGACAATCTGTGGCCACCCAGATCGAAACCTTACCTCGGCGGCTGAAGCCGCTCGTCCGGGTCGGCGAAATGCAGGCATGAATGCCTGCTCCACCCAAAGGCGGCCGCGCCAAAGCGGCCGAGGCTGTGGCTGGCCCAGCCTTTCTTTGGTTTTGATCTCTCTTCCCAGAACAGAATCTCGGGTGCCCCGTCCTTGGTTTCTTCAAGGGCGGGTGGAGATGCTACCGGCAAAGTGGTTGGGGTAAAAATATTGATTGTTTCGATAATAGAATGTTATAGGCAAAACGCAGGAATCCCCGCCCTGTCGCTGAAGAACGCGACAAGGACGGGGCACCCGGCTTAGGTTTGGTGTTACGAAGGACGCAGAGGGCGTGAATTCGTCGACGACTTCGGCTATTGTGAATCTAGTATGCAGATCAATATCGGTCAGGCGAAAGTGCAGTGGGAGCGGTTGTTGCGGCGTGTTGAGCGCGGTGGGGAGATTACGATTGCTCGGGCCGGGAAGCCTGTGGCGGTGCTCGTGCCTGTCGTTGTTCCAAAGTCTGCTCGGCCGTTAGGAATGGATCAGGGGCTGTACACGGTTCCTCATGACTTCAGCGGGCCGCTTCCGGAGGATTTGACGGCGGCGTTTGAGGGTCGGGGGCGGAGGTCGAAGGTTCGGAAGCGACCCTCACCTCAGCGGCTGAAGCCGGTATCTAAGTAGGAGGTGATCGCAGGGCTGAAGCCCTGCGCCGCCCAAAAGCTTTGTATCTCCAACAAGACCGCGCGGGCGAGGGCGCCCGCGCCACACGAGCTACTAAGTGTGGACTTCTTCTTTGACTTCGGCGGTTGGGGCGGGTTTGGCCGGGCCGGCTTCGCGAAGGGCTAGGGCTAGGTCGCGCTGCAAGGCGTCGAGAACGATCATGGGTAGTTCATTGCCGTATTCATCGAGCTCGGCTTGCTTCCAGGTACCGTTGAGTCGCAGAGCTTCAGCTAGATCCTCAGCGAAAGCCTCTTTGTAGCTGCCCGGGCGGTTTTCGTTGGGTTGAGGAGAACGGCCGGTGTGGGTGTCGTAGATGCGGCGGTGGGACTTGGTGAAAACGCCCTCGGCATTGGCAGCGAGATTGATGAAGCAGAGAAAAACTTCATCGTGGCCGCCGTAGGTTTCGCGGTAGTACCAGGCCTGCGCGGCATCGGCTTTGGGCTTGGTGCGCTTCTTCGGAGCGAGGGTGGCCAGTTCCTCGGCTGTCTTTTCCACGATGAGGAAATATAGGATTC
>JAYTQD010000410.1:0-1259 GCA_043746935.1 Acidobacteriaceae bacterium
TTCAGACGGCTCGGAAGTTAGCTCAGCAATCCATCTCCCAAGCGTTACTGGACATTTTCGTCCGCCCTGCCCCTGGTTCCGCCCGCTAATCAATTACTATACCCCGATTACCCGGCGGAAAATGTATTTAGTATCTGTAGCCGGTTCGGCGTCTCGACGGCTCAGACTCTGGCTGCCGTGCTTCCTGCCGATCAACCAACCGCAGCAGCCGCCTACTTGCGTTTTCTGATGAGAGCCAACCGGGCAGGCGACGCGTCGCAAGTCTGGCTTTGGATAACCTCCCATTCGCTTTCGACCCAACCCTTGGCATCGGAATATGCGGCATTTCTTTTGAATCAAAAATCCTATGGGCCCGCCTATGAAGTCTGGTCCGCGGGACGCCACACTTCCAAGCTGAATCGCGTCTATAATCCAGGCTTCGAGCTGGCGACCGCAGCCCCCGGCCCGCCCTTCGACTGGCAGTTTGATCCCCTGCCAGATGGCGCCGCCAACATCGCCGTCGACCCGGAGCAGCACCACTCAGGCTCCCATTCGCTTCGAGTTCAGTTCACTGGAAAGTTGAACGTTGCCTTCAGCAATGTGTCCCAGCGGCTGGTCGTCGCCCCCGGCAGATACTCGTTTTCCGTTTGGTCGAAGACTGACAATCTGACCACCGATCACGGAATTCATTTTGCAATTGTCGATGCGGAACGGCCCGGCCCCCCGCTCTGGATTTCAGAACCCGATCTGCTCGGCTCCAGCGATTGGACCCAGACTTCCGCCTCAATCACAATTCCCAATGCAACGCCATGCATCAGGATCGTGCTGGTGCGGACTCCCTCGGAAAAAATCGACAGCAAAATCAGCGGCGCCGTGTGGCTGGATGATTTCGAGCTGCGGTCTTTGACGCCCTGAGCGTAATCTACTTTACAATTTACGCCTGGGCGTACGACAGCCGCATTACACGACCTCGATTTCCAGGGTATGGACGGAGTCTGATGATAACCTGTAGACAGTCCATTTGATCGAGGAGTTTTTTGTGCGCCTGACATACTTTTTACTTGGTCAGTCACTGGCTGTGGCCGCCCTGTTCGCCGCCTCCCCCGTCGGATCCGTGACCAGTTCCGAGAACTTCGTTCTCTCTGGCTCGGAAATTGCTGTTTCCGGTGTCCCGTCCTGGCCGGTTGTTGCTGGCGACCAGTTGCAGACCCGCGGTGCCAGCGCCATGCTACGCCTGTCCGACGGAAGCCGCGTCGTGGTCAATCGGAATTCCAGGGTTT
>JAYTQD010000411.1:0-1258 GCA_043746935.1 Acidobacteriaceae bacterium
CGCAGATGCTGCTTGATCCATCCTTCGACGAGCTCAGGACAGGATTAAAGAACAACTCCACCTGCCAGCGCGCCTTGTAGAGGGCGGCAATCGTCACCGCGGGCAGCAAGAAATTGTTGGTCAACAACACAAGCTCTTTACCCGTCTCGGGCACGATGAGATGGATTCGCCGCAGTGTTTCGGGGTAGTAGCCGGAAGTGTGCTTACCGGTCAAGCGGATGCGTTGATCGGAGCAGATACCGGCAGCCGCATTGGTCGCCCGCGTGGCGGGGCTTGAGGGCATGGAGGAGCTCCTTTGCAGTTGCGTATTGTGTTTCGGCCGAGTCACAAAGAAGGCTTTTTCCTCATGCATACGATACAGACGCGTGAAATCAAGATAGCCCCGATCCATCACATAGATCGCACCGGGTTCAAGCAACAATTTGTCGAAGCCACGCACGTCGGCCATCCGCCCGATTTTGACAGTTTGAGAGGTGGATGAAGCTCGGGATGTTGCCGCGCAGATCCAAGAGCGTGTGCAGCTTGATTGATGCCTTTGATGATTTGGCGCGGCCAAAGTGTGCCCAAGGAAACAGCGACAAACACAGATCGATGGTGCTGGCATCGAAGGCGTAGACGTTGCCCGCCAAATCGATGCCATCGAAGCCCAATGGCTCGTCAGCGTAGAGCGTGCGCGCCTCATCAATTAAACACTGCGCGAACTCAGCAAAGATACGCCAATCCCGGCGCTCATTAGCCTCAGCAAGGGTCGTGCGTTTGACGGGCGAAGACAAACCCAAGTGATATAGCTTTGCCACCTGTGCGCCCAGACACAGCTCGATATCCCGAAGGCTCTCGCGGTAGGAGAGCTGCGCAAACGCCATGACCCGAAACTGCTCAGCACAGGAGAAGTGCTTTGCGTAGTGGTCGCCGTTGCGACGGGCAACGATGCGATGAAAGCGCTTCCAAGGCAGGAAGTCCATGATCTGTGCGAAGAGAGTCTTGCCGAGGTTCACGCGCTACTCCGAGAGTAAAGCGCGAAGCGTGCATGAGAGCACTTCCGCCGTTCAAATCGGAGACACCCCCAATGCTGCGGTGAGCCGCATAAATAGGGGCTTACAGCTGGGTGCCTGCTGTTTTAACCGGACACTAGTGACGATTACTACCCTAACCCCATATCTACCGGGCGTTACGCCGAAAAGCTGTTACGCGATTTCATCGATCCACGCCTGCTGAATCGCCTCCAGAATCCGCTCGCCGCAGCGCTCGGGCACATCGT
>JAYTQD010000412.1:0-1257 GCA_043746935.1 Acidobacteriaceae bacterium
TGCGGCATGGGTTGGCGGCGGATGGGGATCCGGAAGTGGCCGAGGCGTTGCTGCGCTACTATGCGCGCAAGCCTAGCCCGAGCGATGCGGATCGGGATAAGACGGACTTTGCGGCAACGTTCTTGTATCGGAACCCACGCGTGGCTGGACAGTGGGAATCGCGGGGGGTCGCGATTGACGGTGTGACGCCGATGTCTCCTTTTGAAATTGCTTTGATGGAGATTTTAGCGGATAACGAGCAGGCGGAACTTTCGGAAGAGACCGCGCTTTTGCTCTACGAGCTGGATTCACTGCGCGACCAAGCGGAAGTTCTTAACGATTTTGACGAAATCATGGAATTGGCCATTGTGCAACGTGGCCGACGGCTGAAGCAGTTGTTGGGCGATCACTTTTATCATCCCGCTGTTTTGAACAGTATTACGACGTACAACGTAACTCTGGGGCGGCGATTCCAGTCGTTGTTCCGCGACGCGGCGCGAGAGATCAAGGGCTTCGCCCAGTCGATGCAGAACGATGGCGGGAATCCGCAGCGTAAGCTCGACGGCGACGTCACGGTGCGTGATGTGGCGGAGATGGAAGAAGAAGAAGTCCTGGGCACGGAGTACAACATCGCTCAGGAACGTTTTTCCCGAATGTTGCGGGTGAAGAAGGCTTTGGAATCGCATAAACCGGGGTCGGACCATGCTCCGCGTCCTGCACATTCCAATCCGCCGAGTTACATTCCCGCGCCAAGTTCGGCCCCGTCGATTACAGTACCGGCGTTTGCGCGCACCGGGGCCGGCGCGGCTTCCGCTCCGGCGTTACGTCCTGTGGCACTGGCCTACGATGGGCGGCAGGAAGAGCCGAGAATGCAGAGCGTGGCGGATTCGATTCGCGCGTTCGTGCTGGCGGCCGATCCCACCGTGCGCGAAGTGGTTCCCATGCGGTCGTTCAATCTGGTGTTGACGACAGCCGAAGCCGATGCGTTTTGCGCGGATTTCATTGGTGAAGATAGTTTGCGCGGCGAAACCGTTCGCATGTTAGTGCGGATTGTCGCCATCCTGACCCGTATGGGCACGGAGTACAACGAACTCAAGCAGCGGCAGAAGGCTCCGACTTTGGCTAAACCGCACGCGGATGCCTTGCGTTACCTCTTGCAATTAGCCAATTCGTCGGCTGACGAAGCCGACGCTCTCTTCTTTGAATTGGAACAGAAAAGCCTGACCAACTTTGCCGCAGCCATGCTGCAATCCCTGGACCGCCTGCGTGGGCGGGCGG
>JAYTQD010000413.1:0-3527 GCA_043746935.1 Acidobacteriaceae bacterium
GGAAGCTCTGATTAAGTTTAATTTGTCATCCCGACCGGAGCAGAATCGCCGGTTTTCCGGCGATTCTGCGAAGTGGAGGGACCTGCTTTTGACTGGAGGAAGACTTAATCAGAGTTTCCCTAATGCGTGAAAACAAATGCGCGAGAACTATTGCGTGAAAACTAGAATGTCGATGACAGAAGACAGGACTTGTTTTTCCTCTCCACCACCCGGTGCGGTAGAGTGGGCCTTCAGGCCCGCGTACAACCAAGAAACACTGCGGCTTCAGCCGCTGAGGTTAGGATTCGTATCAGGGCACCGCTTCAGCGGTGCCGTAAGATCTGCATTGGATATACGGCTTCAGCCGCTGGTTTTCTAGAATTGAAACTTGACGCCGGAGGGTGCCCCATTCAAGCCCTCTTTTGGCTTGAGTGGGGTATTCTAACGAAGATCCCACCTATTAAGATTCCGAACTCATCAAAACAATCCAAAGGACTTTGTCATCCCGACCGGAGCGGAGGGACCTGCTCTTGTCTTGAGAACGGCCCGGGTGCCTTCTTGCTTTTTGCAAAAAGTCCACCCAGAGCGCCGCCGAAGGGGTGTATGCCTCATGCCGTAACCTCCGCTTTTGGGCGGCGCAGGGCTTTAGCCCTGCGATAACTCCCTCGCTGGAACAATCGGCTTCAGCCGCTGGTGTTCTAGAATTGAAACTTGACGCCGGAGGGTGCCCCATTCAAGCCCTCTTTTGGCTTGAGTGGGGCATTCCACAAACACCTCACCTAGCCATCTTCTCAAACTTTTCCCGCGTCGCATTCGACCACCCGGAAACCAAATCCACCACTCTCCCGCGTTCATCCAAAACAATGGAAAGAGGCACCGTCACCTCATCGCTAAGAAACAAGCTCTCCAAAGCAGTCGTACCGCCCTGGAACACCGGATACGCAACTCCAGCCTTAGTCAAAAATCCACTCACATCCGCATCGGCATCGGTGTCCACGTTGATGCCGATAAGGTCGACGCCACCGCTCTGTAATTCCGGCGCAAGCTTTTGCAGCTCGGGCATCTCGCGGCGACAGGGCACGCACCAAGTCGCCCAAAGATTCACAATCGTCCGGCGGCCTGGGTGGATCTGATCGCTCAGTTTCGTAACTGAGCCGTTCATTGCGCGCAATTCGATATTGGGCAGGGCCTCGCCGATCTTAATCTTCAGCGACTTCGCCAAAAGCTCAGCCTGCGTCGGCGGATCCGGCAGCGATGTCTTAAGGACATTCACCAATTCCGCCTTGCCGCTGCCTTGCCGCAAAAGCAGGCTACTCCCAGCTTTCGCATCGGTGGCGAAACCTTCAGCTTTCCCATTTGGCCACGTTACTTCAACCGACTGCGCCGCCGCGTCTTGACCCAAGCCAAATAAAAGCCGCGGGTCATGCTGCGAAAGAAATCCAGAGCCACCGGCTTTGATTTTGGTCAGGATTCCGGCGGAGGTCTTCACGCGTACAACGGATCCGAAAGCATCGCGTCCTGATTCACGCCCTTCCAGAATCACGCGAAGCCAGTTGTTGTCCTGACCCACATTGTTCCGAAAAAGTAAATGCGACGGCCCTTGGATGGTGGTAAGAAACACATCATAGTCCCCGTCATTGTCGAAGTCCGCAAAAACGGAAGCGCGACCGTCGGTGATGGAATCGATGCCCGACGCCCCGGAGATGTCGAAATACTTCTTGCCTTCTCGGTTCAGGAACAACCCGTCGCGCTCATACCCGCTGAAGGAAAATCCCTGGTCAAAAATCAGCCGGTTCTGATCGTTGCGCAACGTGCCCGTTTCTTTCTGTGCGTTGTTGTGCGTCACGACCTGACGCCAAAACTGGCTTCAAGTGTCCTTCATCGACTTGCCGGAAATAAATCCGTTCGGCGTGTACAGGTCTTCCCAGCCATCATTGTCAAAGTCGATAAATCCGCCGCCCCAGGCCCAACCCGATGCTAGGTTCCCCACATCGGACGTAACGTCCTTGAACACGCCTTTGCCCATGTTCTGATAAAGGCTATTTCCGGCAGCCAGTTTCTTCAGCACATTTTGTTTTGTGGTATCGGATGGAAATAGGCGCGTTAAAATTCGATTGCCCGCCGTCGACGACATATTCGTGACGTGCAAGTCGAGCAGACCGTCATTGTTATAGTCACCAAAAGCGACGCCCATGCCGTTGCCGGGATCGACTACGCCGCGAGCTTCCGCCTCGTCCACGAAGTGATCGCCCTTGTTCATGAAGAGAGCTTTTTCACCAAAATCATTGACCACGTAGAGGTCGAGTTTTCCGTCTCCGTCGATATCAGCGAATTCGGCGGCGTAGCTCCAGCGGCGGTCCGCGACGCCCCACTTGGCCGCTTGCTCCGTAAATGTCCCGTTACCATTGTTGATAAAGAGAAGATTAGCCGTGCCGTTGGTGGCCTGATACCAGGAATTTGGCACGACCTTGCCGTAGTAGTTGTAACTGGTGACGTAGACATCGGGCAGGCCATCGCCGTTCACGTCGCCCACGGCGGCGCTGAAGCCGATGGCTTCGTGGTTCACATGCGCTTGCACGGAGACATCCGCAAACTTGAACGTGCCATCTTCCTTGAGGCGATTCTGCAACAGCATTTGCGAGCCGACGTTGGTAAGGAAGACATCGGTGTCGCCATCGTTGTCGTAGTCCAAGGCCACGGGCGCGACGCACGGTTCGACGCCGTCCAGACCCACGTCGTGGCTCACGTCTTTAAAATGGCCCGCGCCATCGTTTAAGTAGAGATAGTTGCGATCTGCGCCGCAGACGAAGAGATCGATCCAGCCATCGTTGTTGAAATCGGCGGCGGCCGCGCCACGGTAGATGAAGCTGTTGGAGCCATCCTGTCCAAACGCAGGCAGCGTAACGGCAGTGCCCGCGGCGGCGGAGACCTCGGAGAAAATATCTTTGGTGGCCAGCATGGATTGCAGGCTGACAACATCGAAGGTGAGAAACTGCCATCGTTCCTGAGACGGAACGGAACCTTTCACCAAACCATAACGTACGGTGACGTTCGCAGTCCCCCGCGCCCACTCTCTCTGATTCTCGGCGTTGCGCCCCACCACAAAAAATGCAATCAGAGCTTTGCCCGTGGCCCCCGCAATGGCCGTTGGTACTTTCGCGCCGATTACAGCTCTCGCATCAGCGTCGAAGGTGGACTGCTTGACCTTGAAGCGAATATCTTCGACGTCCGCAAAGTGAGCCAAAAAATCCGACCAGTCGCCCAGGAAAGCTTCGCGCGTCGAGGCGCCCGCTCCAGCAAGTGTTTCAGCCTTGGTCCAGGGATGGGTTTGAATCCACCTCACCTCGACTTTGTTCGCGCCCGCCTGCGATGGAAACCGCGTCGCCTGAAAGTCGGTGCTGAAAAACGCGGAGACTTTCGGCAAATCGCGCTCCCGCGCCGCCACGGACAAGTCGAGCACGTCATTGGCAAGCGATTCGGAAAGCTCCTCATTCACTTCAAGAACAGCAGGTTCAGCCGCCGCTGGAACCTTCGATTGCCCCATCAAA
>JAYTQD010000414.1:0-1255 GCA_043746935.1 Acidobacteriaceae bacterium
CTGGTGCTGGACGCGGACTATGACGCCGGGCAGAATATCATGCAGCTGGCGAAGGTGCTGGCCGAGCATAAAGTTGAGCATCTGAAGCTGCGACTTTACACCAGCGCTGACCTCACGCAGATGAACCTGCCTCCTTTCCAGACGTTGGCGCCAAACGAGCGGACTACGGGGTGGGTTGCAGTAAGCGTACACAATCTGCGGACAGGAGAGGGGCCTTGGTATCCGGCCTTATTCGATGGCTATGCGTGGTTGAATGCGTATCAGCCGGTGGCGTCCGTGGATAAGACGATCCGTTTGTATTATTTGCCGGAGAATCCATCTGGCATCGGTTCGCCGGGAGCGGTACGGCAGTAGGGAGTGCCGGATTCAGTCTTCGTTGAGACTGGAAGCTGCCTCAGGGGGGAGTCGGCCCTCCTGATACGAACGATTCACGAAATAAATTCCAATCCATTAACACGGTAATTGTGGAACCAACGATTGTAGACGGGAAATCCCCGCCCTGTCGCTGAAGAACGCGACAAGGACGGGGCACCCTGGTTTTCTCTACATGAAACAGGAATCTAGGCGGCGGCGGGGCGGTCGGTGGATTTGTCTTCCCTCTCGGATCGAGGGAAGCGAAGCGCGCTGGCGGGCAAAGCCAGGTGCATGCGCATGCCCCAGAGTAAGGCGAAGATTCCGAAAACGGCGACTACAGGCAACTTGGTGAGAAGGATGGGACGGCTGAGGCGCAGCACACTGGCCATCCACATGGAAAAGGGTTGTGGAACGGCGAGGACAGCGACGGCGAAGAGGAAGGCCATGCTCCACCAGCGGCGTTCGGGAAAAGCGCTACCGGAGCGGAGGCAGGAAATCAGCACGGCGAGCGGCAGGGTCAGGATGACGAGGTAGTGATCCCAGGAAACTGGGGAGAGCACCGGCAAGAGCGCCATGAACATGGCGTATTCGAGATCCAGCGTGACCAGACCAGCCGATTCGCGCGATTTACGAGTGACGGTGTAGAGCAAGAGCGCGATGAAGGCAACGAAGAAAAGTTGGGCCAGAATGGCGGCATAGCGCGCCAAGGGAGCGATGGCGGTGAAAACGGACAGCATCGAGAGGTTGGCTTTGTAATCGCGGTAGTAAGCCTGTACAAAACGGGCGACGCGGAAATAGTCGAGGGTGTTGTGCCAGCCGACGATGCTGAAACATAGAAGCAGAAGGCTGCCAGCGGTCAGTGCACCGGGCCAGAAGGCCTTGCGGCGGCGCACGAGCAAGT
>JAYTQD010000415.1:0-1252 GCA_043746935.1 Acidobacteriaceae bacterium
CGCGGCACGATGTGATCAAGGGTGAGATTCCGGTTGGAATACTTGTGCCCGCAGTAGCCGCAGAGATGCCGGTCCCTGTGGATCAGTAGGTCGCGGGACAATGCCTAGCTTTTGATGCACGCGGACGGCTCTCAATAAAATCAAAGACTTAGCGTATTGGTTCCTGGAGAGCGGATACTAAAAGCGGGCCGAGCGGAAGTTCTAAAACGCAGTGCTGTAGCTCGGCCCGCTTTTAGTATTCCGCTTGAGCGAGTGGTGTTCGCCCAGCATGGGCGCGAACTTATGGGGTGCAAGTCCCCTGTGGGAGTACCGACTTGGACTCAACGTGAGCAAGCATAACCACGAGCCGAAGGCAAGGGCGAAACTGCGAGGGATTGTCCGAAGGAAGCCGGAGTGCATCATAGGGGCGTTTGTAGATGTCGAGGATGGTTTCCATCTGACACACAAACTCGGCATTAGCTTTGGGTGGAATGCACCATTGTTCCTTCAACCAAGGCTTAAGTTCATTTTTTTTAACGTCTGGCGCACCGTCTCATACGAGAGGCGCTCAACATATTGCAGCTCCACCATGCGCTCAGCCAAGAGGCGCAGCGTCCAATGCGCATGCTCTTCCGGGACCGCACTGCACGCCAGCGCTATCAGGTGCGCCTCCGCTTCGCCATCCAGGCTGCGGGGCCGATGTCCGGATGGTTTGCGTTTCAGGGCAGCGTCGAGGCCCTCCAACACGAAACGCTTGCGCACTTCGGCCACGGTGTTGGGATGTACCGCGTAGGCGTCGGATATCTGTTCGTCGGTCCATTGAGCTTGCGCGTCGCTGGTATCGGCTTTCAATAAGATGTGCGCATGGGCGACCTGCCGCACCCCGACTTTGCCGACCTTGGTCAGCTGCAGTAGCTGCTCGCGTTCTGCTGCCGTCAACGTTACCACATAGCGCTTATTCATCGCTGAGTCCTCCTGCGGCTTAGGATACTCAGCTTGCCATAACTCACAAAATATTCACTGACAGTCCACTAGTTTCCCCTGTCTCCATCGGCAAGGGCTCCAGGGCGCTGGCAAAAACATCGGCCACGCGCTCCGCGAGCACGAACTCCATGTCTTTGCGTACCTGCTCCGGCAGCTCGTCCAGATCCTGTTCGTTGCGCTTAGGCAGGATCACCTTGGTAAGACCGGCGCGGTGCGCGGCAAGCACTTTCTGCTTGATGCCCCCTACCGGCAGCACCGCGCCACGCAGCGTGATCTCGCCGGTCATGCC
>JAYTQD010000416.1:0-22125 GCA_043746935.1 Acidobacteriaceae bacterium
GCTAACTTCACGGCCACATTCTCACTTCGAGAGCCTTCTCTTCCAAGTGCCAGGAGACCTCCGTCTCCTCTTGACTTTTACTTATCATGGATGTCCCCGCATTTCCCCTCCCCCGATTTCCCCCAGGGCAGATTCCCTTCGGCAAGCTCAGGGCAGGCTCTCGCGTTGCTCGGAATGACAAATCCTTAAGATTGAACTGACAAATCTTAGAGGTTGAAGAAGTTGTTAGCAGCCGGACCTGTAAGCCGAATTTTGTCCGCCATCCTGGCGGGACGGCCATTCCTCTGGGCTTGGCATTACTGCCAGGCTCTAGCGGCCTACCCGGAGGTTTGGCGCGCCGAGCCGGCACGCGACGCTGGCGAACCAGCGGCTTCCTCCCTATTTGGCCTTGCTCCGTGTGGGGTTTGCCCTGCCCGACGCATTACTGCGGCGGCGGTGCGCTCTTACCGCACCTTTTCACCCTTACCCTGGCGTTGCCGCCAGGGCGGTATATTTTCTGTGGTACTGGCCGTCACACTGGGCTTGAACCCAGGCGCCCGGACGTTATCCGGCACACTGCTCTGCGGAGTTCGGACTTTCCTCCCTCGGCCTTGCGGTCGAGAGCGGCCGTCCGGTCCGGCTGCTTACAGGGTCATTATAGGGCAGTCGTCCCCGCTAAGAGCTCGTTTTCATTAGATTTCAAAACAGCGCCAGAATTTTGCCTGAGCACTCTCCCTCTAACTGCACGGGCGAGGACGCCCATGCCTCCACTGGGCATCGCTGCTAGACTGATTTTGCGGTGGTTTTGAACCATTCCGCTACTTTTGCCGTATCTTCAACGTCGAATACTTCATGACCCTTCTTGAAGCCATCCGCATTGCCTTGCAGTCGCTGTGGGGGAGTAAGTTGCGCTCCGCGCTGACGTTGTTGGGTGTTGTGATTAGCGTGGCTGCGGTGATCACCGTGGTGACGTTTGTGGCTGGCATTCAGGACTACGTGCGGGAAAAAGTCTTCAATCTGGGCGCGGACATTTTTGTCATCAGCAAGGTCACCCCTATCATCACGAACATCGATGAGTTCCTGGAGGGGCAGAAACGCAAAGACATCACGATGGAGGACTATCAGGCCATCAAGGAATCGTGCCAGCGTTGCACGTTGTTGGGAGCTTCTACATTCAATCCCACGGGCCACGTGAAGTATGAGGAGCAAGCGAGCAGCGACACGTGGGTGCGCGGAATGACGCCGGGGATGGTTGCGATTTTCGATTTGGATTTGAACGAAGGCCGCATGCTGACAGAGGGCGACATCGACCGGCGCGCGAGCATCGCCATCATTGGGATGGATGTGGTCGACAACCTGATGCCAGGTGTAGATCCGATTGGCAAGGAAATTCGGGTCGAAGGCCAGCCGTATCAAGTGATAGGCGTAGCCAAGCGGCAGGGCAAAACGCTGGGGCAGAGCCGCGACAACTGGGTGGGAATTCCGATTACGGCGTATCTGAAGCAGTTTGGATCGCACACGAGTATTCGCATTTCCGGGAAGGCGAATGGAGTGGGGGCGGACCTGGACCGCGCGATGGATGAGGTACGGTCGGTTTTGCGGGCACGGCGTCATGATTTACCGGGAGCACCGGATAGTTTTGCGGCCGAGACCAATGCCAGCTTTTTGAGTTTGTGGACGAATTTGAGCGGTACGTTCTTTGGCGCGATGATTGGAATTGCCGCAATCGCGCTGGTGGTGAGTGGAATTGTCATCATGAATATCATGCTGGTGACGGTGACGGAGCGGACGCGGGAGATTGGAATCCGCAAAGCGTTGGGAGCGCGGCGCGGGGATGTGCTGCTGCAGTTCCTGATTGAGTCGTGCACGATGGCGCTGATTGGTGGGGCGCTGGGTGTGACCATGGGGATTGTGCTGGCCAAGGTGATTTCCGCAGTGATCGGGATGCCGGCGCCAATCAAGTTGTGGGCCATTGGGGCGGGCTTGATGGTGGCTACGAGCACGGGGTTGTTCTTTGGAGTGTACCCAGCTCGGAAGGCGGCACTTTTAGATCCGATCGCGGCGCTGCGGCACGAGATGTGAAGGGGGGCTTGCGGATGCGGCAATGTGGAACGGAGCCAACTCCAGGCACGGTTTTACCTCAGCGGCTAAAGCCGCCAGGGGAGGGAGCTGGTATCGCAGGGCTGAAGCCCTGCGCCGCCCAAAAGCCAACGCTAGAATCAGCGGCGCTGCGCTCCTGGACGGCCGGGGCGGCCGTCCCCACGAAGGGCCTGGGAGGCTACGGGGCTGGGCCGCGAGGTTTTTATGAAAATCTTATTTTAGAACGCGGAGTTAACGCTTGATCCGTAAAGACGAATACAAAGAAATTATCCGGATGGCGTTCGATACCATTCGCGGCAACAAGATGCGCTCGGGCTTGACGGTGTTGGGAATCGTCATCGGCGTGTCGGTGGTGATCGGAATCTCGTCCATCGTGCGCGGATTGAATGACAACGTCAGCAATATGGTGAGCAGTCTGGGGTCGAATATTGTCTTTGCGTTTCACATGGAGCCGTTTGGGTTTGGACGTCCGTCCGAAGAGGTGCGGACTCGCAAAGAACTGACACTCGAGGATTCCGAAGCCATCAAGCTCCTGCCTCATGCCAAAGCCGTTTGCGCCGGCATCCGATATTTTCAGCCCGAATTTGGCGCGGGAACGTATGTTGTGAAATACGGCGATCACAGGGCTAAGGGCACGATTATTGAGGGCGACTCGGCGGGGTTCAAAGACGTCTTCGATCTCACGCTGAGCGAGGGCCGCTGGTTCACTGAAATCGATGATGAGCACCGTTCTCCCGTCATTATTCTAGGCCATGACACAAGGGGCGAATTGTTCCCCAACGAAGAAGCCATGGGCAAGGAAATCAACATCGACGGCCAGTTGTTTCAGGTGGTCGGCGTGGCGGCCATGCGGAAAGCCGCGTTCGGCGGCGGCAAAAATCCGGATGACAATATTGTGTACTTTCCACTAGCAACGTTCCGCAAGTTACATCCAGAATTGAAACAGCACTGGATCAGCGTAAAAGCGACATCGCAAGCCGACATGCCGGCTCTCCAGGATGAAGTGAGAGAAATGCTGCGCCGCCGCCGTCATGTGCCTTTCGAAAAACCCGATAATTTTGCCGTGTTCACGCAGGATTCCTTGACCGACGTGTGGAACCAGCTCACGGGCGGAATCTTCGTTTTCATGCTGGCGGTATCGGCCGTGGCCTTGATCGTGGGCGGTGTGGGCGTGATGAATATCATGCTGGTCTCCGTAACGGAGAGAACGCGTGAGATCGGCGTACGCAAGGCGATTGGCGCGCGCAAGCGGGATATTCTGCTGCAATTTACTCTGGAGGCTATCACGCTGACAGCGCTCGGCGGAATTCTGGGCGTGGCTTTCGGAGCGCTAGTCACGGCGGTGATCCCTGTGGTGTTTCCGTCATTGCCGGCCAGTATGTCGATGTTCTGGGCGGTCTTTGGATTTGGCGCAGCTACCATGGAAGGATTGATTTTCGGGATTTACCCGGCGTGGAAAGCGGCGCATCTCGATCCGATTGAGGCGCTACGCTATGAGTAGGGAGCTGCGAGTTTCAAAGTGCCTGCCATCTTGCCCATGAAGTCTGTTTTTTGGTTTTTCGAAGCGTTCCTCATCCTGTTACCGCTGTGCGGGTGCGGGTATTGTGTGCTGTGCCTTTGGGGAGCTCGCCAGTTCTTGCGGCGTCCGGCTCTGGCCACCAACAATTTCTCCCCATCTGTTTCAATTTTGAAACCTCTTAAGGGCATGGACCCGGAAATCTACGCCAGCCTGCGAAGCCACTGCGTGCAGGAGTACCCCGAATACGAAATTATCTTCGGCGTAAGCGACGCGAAGGACCCCGCTGTGGCCTCGGTTGAGCAATTGAGGCGCGAGTTTCCTCAGCATTCAATCCAGTTGGTGGTGTGCGCGGAAATGCTCGGCGGCAACGTCAAGGTCAGCAATCTGGTTCAGATGTTGCCACATGCCCGCTACGATCATCTGCTGGTAAATGACAGCGACATCCGCGTGGAGCCGGACTACCTGCGCCGCGTGGTTGCGCCTTTGCGCGACAACAACGTGGGATTGGTGACTTGCCTGTATCGAGGAGTTGATGGCGGGACGCTCGGCTCACGGCTGGAGACGCTGGGCATCAGCACGGACTTTTGCAGCGGCGCGCTGGCGGCCATTCAGATGGAAGGCGGCCCTCATTTTGGGTTTGGCTCGACGTTGGTGTTTCGCCGTGACGACCTAAAGTCCATCGGCGGATTTGAGGTTCTCGTAGACTACCTGGCCGACGACTATCAGCTAGCCCAGCGTCTTTCTCAGAAGGGGCTGGATGTGTATCTCTCGGACGTGGTGGTGGAAACTTTTTTGCCGCCATACTCGTGGCGTGGCTTTTTCGATCATCAGTTGCGCTGGGTGCGGAACGTGCGAGATTTGCGGGGGTGGAGCTATCTTGGAGCAGGCGTAACTTTTGGTGTGCCTTGGGCGCTGTTTGGGGTAGTCGTTGCGCGCGGAGCGTGGTGGGCCTGGGGTGTTCTTGGCATCACGCTGGCATTGCGGATGCTGATGGCGTGGGTCGTGGGAGTGCGTGTGGCGAAAGATTCGCAGGTTCCGCGGTTGCTCTGGCTGATCCCACTGAGGGATTTAGTCGGGCTGGTTGTCTGGGTCGCGGGATTTTTTGGGTCTACGGTAGTATGGCGCGGGAACCGGTTCCAGCTGAGCCATGGGAAATTGGCGAAGATCGCGTAGGCAGTCCTTTCACAAGCGACTAGCGGTTGGAGTAAATGAACTTGCCGCCGGAGCGTGCTAGTTCGTGAAGATTCAAATTCGCCAATTCAGGCGGATTTTCTTGTTCTGTCCACAGAAATACGCGTCCAGAGCCTCTCCACAGTTCAGTAAAAGACGCTTGCGTTTCCCAGACGCGAGGAGCATCGGGAAACTGCGCGCCGTACCACATGTTGCCCGTCGGTATATGCAGAGAGCGCAGGGGCTCGTGAAGATAAAAATTCAGGGTGGAGGCGTCTTCATACTTGCCGAGTATGACGATGGTGTCGCCGGGTTGGTACTGCTTTCCAATCGCCATGGCTAAAGTCTTGGAAGAGAGAATCGGCGAGAAAGTGACGAAAGAGGCGTGAACGCAGGTAAACAGCCCGACCATCATCAGGGTGAGTGCCCAATTGGCGTGACGCGGATTGTTGCGGCGGCGGAGAAACCAATTGAAGCCGGTTCCCAGCAGTAGAGAAAGAGATGCTCCCAGCAGTGGGCCTTGGAAGGCTCCGAGCGCTTGCGGAGTGAGATCGAAGAAGTGCCCGAAGGAAAGAGCGTAGTCCTGCGGATGCTTGAGCAAAAGGTCGGCCAGATCCGTGCCGGGCGCTGGCGCCTTGGATGCAAATAATAGGAACGCTCCCGCCACGAACCCGATCACGCCGACAACCAGCAGAACGAGCGACGAAGTGATGGCACTACGCTTCTCCGGACTACCTGGGGCACTGGATTCTTCACGGTCGAGCCAAGCGCCTACGAGCAATGCCAGCGCCGGGATGGCGGGAATTGTGTAGTACTCCTGCCGAGTAGAGAAACTGAAGAATACAAGGATGACGATTGCCCACAAGAGGAAGAGCAACTCCGCGCGTTGGCGCATGGTCATGCGCGAGCGCCAATCCCGCCAACGCAGAGGCACTTCCCGCAAGGAGCGGGCGAAGAACGCGATCCAGGGGAAAAGCCAGAGCAGCAGCAATCCCCAGAACAGCCATAGCGGAACGGTGTCATAGTCACGAGGAATGCGCTTGTTCAAATAACGCAAATAGTGTTCGTTTACGAAATAGAACCAGAGAAAACCACGCACCGCTCCCTGGCTTGGATTGCGCAACGCTGCAAGAACATGCCAGGGAACGGCGATCACGAGAAATACAACCGTGCTCGAAAACACGCGCATACGGAAGATGTGCTTGATGTTGCCCGTGAGTATGAGATAGCCGCCGATGACGCCGACAGGGAAGACCAGCCCAATCAAGCCTTTGGTTAAGACGTTCAAAGCGGTAACCGCAGCCAGACCCCAACACGCCCAGCGCGGGGGCACATCTTCTTCAAGCGTTCGCAGGAAAAACAAAAACGTCAACGTAAGCCATAGGCCAACCAAGACGTCGGGGATCAAAAAGCGCGTAAACAGATACGGCCCGAGTGCCGTTGCCATGACCAGGCCGGAGTAAAAACCGCCACGCTCACCGAAACACCGAGAGCCCAGCCAGTAGGTAGCCAGAATGAGCGCCAAAACACCCATCACCAACGGAAGGCGGGTCGACCACTCGCTCGCGCCGAAAACCGTGTAGCTGGCCGCGACACCCCAGTACATGAGCGGCGCCTTTTCCAGATAGCGAATACCATTGGCATACAACGTGACCCAGTCGTGCCGCAGTACCATCTCTCGCGCAGCCTCGGCGTGAACCGTATCCACGTCATCCAGCAGCGCGGGAGAAAAAATACCCGCGAAATAGATCACGAGCCAGAGCGCGAACAGAATGAGTAGGGATCTGCGTTGCACCGATGCCATAGGGAGAACAAGCCAGTGTCGGAAGCGCAATCCTAGTCAGGAGGCGAGCCGACGACGAACCCCAGATTATACGGGAAGCGTCTGCGGCAGGCTGAGGAAGAGTTGGGCTTAGGATACAGAGCTTGCCGCAGCGCGTGCGGCGAGTTTGGGCACAGAGTCTTCGGGTGTAAGTTTGGCGGCAGCGGCACGAGGCATATAAATCTTGAATGTCGTGCCGTAGCCGGACTCGCTGTAGGCCCAGATGTATCCGCCGCTTTGTTTTACGATGCCGTACACGGAAGCGAGGCCCAGACCGGTACCCTTACCGCGCTCTTTGGTGGTGAAGAACGGCTCGAAAATGCGCGGTAGCACGTGCTTGGGGATTCCGAGGCCGGTATCGCTGATCGCGAGCATCACATATTCTCCTGGCGGCATGGCGGCGTTTTTGTCTTCTATGGTGACGTTTGTGGTTTCCAGAAGTAGCTTGCCGCCGCGGGGCATGGCATCACGTGCGTTCGCTGAGAGATTGACGAGCACCTGCTCGAGTTGTGCCGCGTCGGTCTGGATCGGCCACAGTTCGGGCGGCAATTGCACCCACACCACGATGTTTTTCCCGACCAGCCGCGAAAGCATGGGGACGGCGCTATCGATCACGCCGTTCAGGTTGGTGGGCTTCATTTGCAAAGGTTGCCTGCGGCTGAACGCAAGCAGTTCACGGGTCAGGTCCGCCGCCCTACGCGAAGCGGTGAGAATCTCCTGCGCACAGTGGAGTACGGTCGGCGGGAGCGCGGTTTCTTCCAGCAGCATCTCCGCGTAGCTGCGGATTACCAGGAGAAGGTTGTTGAAGTCGTGCGCAATTCCACCCGCAAGCTCGCCCACGGCCTCCATCTTTTGCAGTTGCAGCAAACGCTGCTGAAGACGCCCGGCGTGCTCGGTGGAAGCGTGCGTGTCCGCCGGTTTTTCCTGGCGCGAGCCTTGCAACAGTACAGCACACCGGATGCTTTCCGTCAGCGGCATCGTGAACGAGATAACTTGATCACTGGACCCATCGCCTCCCTGCAACGCGCGAGCTGAGTAGTTTCCGTCGGAGGAACGATCAAAAAAGATCGTGGGACGCTGCGCCGAATCTTGCGTTCGCGGCGCTGCTTCGTCCATCAAAATAATATCCGCAGCCGCGGTGTCGGACAGGTTGAAGGAAAACTCCCGCAAAGTTTCCGACAAGAGTTGCCCCAATTCCGCCGCGTATGCGGGGTTTGGTTCAATCAAGGCGATTTTCAGGGCTGGGTTTGGCACTTGCGTTTCTTTCCCTTGTTACACGTGTACTTGCCGGACACATCGGTAATCGGCAGGTTTTCTTCCCATCTTTACGGGTGTGACGAATCGAGACGTTACGTGAGTGTGGGTTTTCTGTCGTGTTGCTGAAGTTTCAGCCGTCGCGTGTCGATAAGAATTTTAGGCAAGAGAACGAACTGCGCTGGCGGGAATCCGCGGCGCGAGTTGTTGTTCCAAAGAGCTTGCCGCGCGGCACGCTATCGGCGGTGCGGACCTGGGGCGGCTGAGCCTGGTCATCGCCGGTAGTTTGGAGCGGCGGAGTCGAAGTCAGCCGAGACTCCGCCGCTTCCTGTTTCATGTCCCAGCTCTCAATCCGCCTGGCTCTTCCGGGCTATTGCACACCGCTCCCCCAAGAGAGACAATTTCCTCAATCCCAGCTTCAGTCCCGCAGTTCTCCCGTGGAGGTGCAGTTTGTCCCGTAAGTATGGCCAGAAGGGCTACCAGGATTCCGGCGAGAAAAAAGTGTTTACGCCGTCGCAGCCCGTGCCTCGTTCCAAAGACTTAACGTTCGGTCCGCGACCGATTCAGATGCCGGGCTCGCATAGCGTTTCGCGGTGCGCCATGTGCGGAACTATGTTGCAGGGTTCCTCGGGAGCGGAGCAGTGCCTTAAATGCGGCGCTGAATTGCATTCCTGCCGCCAATGCAATTCCTTTGATCCCGGTGGACGCTTCGAGTGTTCGCAACCGGTGAACGCCCGCATCGAAAGCAAGACGGCCAAAAATGAGTGTCATTTATTTTCGCTGCGGAGCAATCTGGAAAAGGAAACCACAACTGGTCCGCCGAAGATCAATACCGCTCGGGCTGCTTTTGACGCCCTCTTTAAGAAATAGATCCCAAAATAACCTGCTTGGCGCCCACTACCGAGGCAAGCCGACCGAAGCGCAGTCTCTTGCGAAACACTCTGCTACTCGTGGGTGACGGGTGTCATCGTCTGGCCAATGCCGTCGAGCTCACTTTTGAGTGTAAGACTGTCAAGAGTCTTCAGTGGAAGGCAGAGAAATAGACTGATTCGGCGCTCCAGAATAAAGAAGGTCTCGCGGAACGCTCGTCCCACTTCTGCTTCGCGGCCTTGAACTGCCGCTGGGTCTGGAACGCCCCAATGCGCGGTCATCGGCTGTCCCGGCCAGATTGGGCAGACTTCGTTCGCCGCGTTGTCGCAAACCGTAAAAACAAAGTCGAGTTTTGGAGCGCCAGGCAGAGAGAATTCATCCCAGGCCTTGCTGCGCAGACCCTCGGTAGGCAAGTGCGCGTTTTCGAGTTGCCTCAAGGCTTCCGGTCGAACCGCTCCTGAGGGATGACTTCCTGCGCTGTAGCCTGTGAAATTAGGTCGGCCTTTGGCGTTGAGAATTGCCTCAGCCATGATGGAGCGCGCGGAATTGCCCGTGCATAGGAATAAAACGTTGTAAGGCCCTTGCATCCTCATCCTTTCCTAGTTGCAGCAAGCCGGTCCGCAACAAGCCTTTGCGCCGGCACCCGCTGGCTTGACAGCCCGAACGAAGGCACTCATGAACTTGCCATCCACGTCGGATGCAATCGCGTCCACGTCCAAGCCTTCCGCCGAAAGAAACTCACGCGCATCTTCTGCGCGATAGACACGTGTCGGCTCGATGTCAATTTGCTCGAAACCGGCGGTGGAGAGTTTGCTGCGATATTCGTCATCTCCGAGTGCCCCCGCCACACAGCCGACCCACAGAAGCACGTTTTGGCGGATTTCTGATCTGATTTCGCCACGGCTCACAACATCGGAAACCGCAAAGCGGCCCCCCGGCTTCAGCACACGAAAAGCTTCTCGCAATACACGGTCTTTGTCCGCCGAAAGGTTGATCACGCAATTCGAGATAATCACGTCGACCGAGTTGTCCGGCAGAGGGATATGCTCGATCTCCCCCTTAAGAAACTCGACATTCTGCGCGCCCGCTTTCCGCTTGTTTTCATTGGCAAGCGCGAGCATCTCATCGGTCATGTCGAGACCGTATGCCTTGCCGGAAGGCCCAACCCGCTTTGCCGAAAGCAGGACATCCACGCCGCCGCCCGAACCGAGGTCGAGAACTACTTCTCCTGGATTCAATTTCGCCAATGCGGTTGGATTTCCGCACCCTAACGAAGCGAGCATGGCCTCCTCGGGGACTTGTCCGGCCTGGGTAGTGTCGTACAGATTGGAAGTGATTGGGTCGCAACCTAGGGCGCTTGCCGCAGTGGCTCCGCAACACGAACTTCCGCCACTCTTCACTCGTAAGGCTGCCTGCCCGTACTTTTCTTTGACGACGCTCTTGATGTCGGTACTGCTCATGGTGTGCCTCCTCCTATTTACAAAGCTGGACGATATTTTGTGGTTGAACGGCCTTGTTTCGAGTGCAGCATTCGGCGTAGAGAAATTGCAGCAACGCCTGGAGCGCTTCCGTATTGGCCGTGTAACGCAAAAACGTGCTTTCGCGGCGCACGCTCACAAGCTCTTCATTCTTCAGTTTTTCCAGGTGGTGCGAAAGAGTGGAGTTGGGAATGTCCAGCTCCGACTGAATCTCGCCGACGACCAATCCGTCGGGATGCGCGGATAGCAGCAATTGCATGATTCGAAGCCTTGGTTCGGTGCCCATGGCAGAAAGCATGTCGGCGTACTTCGCCACATTTTCTATGCTTTTCTTGCTGGAAGCTGTCGGCATATTTCGATAATTGCAGAAATATGGGTGCATGTCAAGCCACATGGGCGCTCACAGATGACTGCCGCCGGGTTCAATACCTTGGCTGATCCGGCAGAGGCTGTCGCAATTCCGCGGGCACCCAATCTGCCAGACAGGTTCATCCCTTGCCCGCATGTGTCGGGTCTGGAACCAGAAGACTGGGCGCTATCCGATCCCAAGGGGGCGGAGCTTGGAATCCGCGCGTGCGATTCGCGAGGAGATCGAGCATTTGGTGAAAGACTTACTCACGCGGCAGGGAATTGCGGAGGGGCTGCTGGCTCATCCAACTAGACCCCAATCCGCATCCCTCAATTCAGATCTTTCAGCATTAGGCTTTGGTTCGGATAGGGTGTTCCCGTTGTGTTGTTCAGCAGTACGTAAGTCCGAACTTGTCCTGCTTTGAAAGTCACCGTCTGAGAGTCCCAACCGAGGAGATTTGTGTGATCCGGATCCGTGTCTCCGGTGACTGAGGCCGGGGCGACGCGGATGCGCAGGTTGCCGTCCGTTGTCGGCACGGGCACTGAGACGAACGAAGTCGGTACCTGGAAAGCCACATCCGGGAAGTTTGGGTTGGGAGGGGTGTGATTGAGCGTGGCAGTGGGTATCGTTACATAGGCGTCGACAGGCCCCACATCGCCGGGATTCACGTGAAAAATTGGATCGAGTTGCAATACGCGAATTTTCATGTCACCAGAGCCGGGGGAGGAGTGGTCGTCGACCGTCTGGAGGATCGTGAACGTCGACGGCGACGCCGTCAAACCAACCGCTGCAATCGTGTAGTAGCTCTTGTCAACCAATCCGATCTTCGTGTCGAAATGGATAGGGTTAGTACCCGTCGTATCAATCTTAAAATCTATATTGGTCCCAGGAGCCACGGTGAAGTAGTTGGAACCGGAGCCGTAGGCAGCCCCGCTCAGAACCTTGTTTCCGTTGATGGTGATGTCAATGCTACCGGCGTCTGGAGAGGCGTTCACAATTCGCACAAAGGATCGCGTGCTGCTTTTACCACAGGAGGCCAACACCAAGAACAACGACCCCACCAACAAGACGGTTAGAACTTTTCTCACGAGTAACACCTCAAAGGAATTCAGCCATGCCAAGGTCGCGATTATGGCAAGCCGTTTAGATGCACAGAGGACGCCGAGCGGGTTGCCCAGCCGTTCTGGTTCTTCTCAAATCTCAACCTTTGTAGAATACCAGTGCCGAGGCAAAATCGTATCGAAAGCCCGAAAATCCGGCCCAACGAGCGAAAATACCTCGCCGGACCCTGCAAAGGCCAACAACCTGCAACCAGCCTACGATAGCTGTGACGCCGGTCACAACCGGGGGCTGCGGGAGTCACGGCTTAGGAGGAGCCCGTCCGGCGAGACTCGCACTAGTGGGCTGCGGAGCATCTCCGCTCGAGCAAATGAAAGAGCATCGAAGGCATGACTTGGCAAGAGCACTACAAGAAAAAGATTAAGCCCGCTGACGAGGCGCTGCGCTGTGTGCAATCCGGGATGCGTGTCTATATCCAACCCGGATGCGCCGAGCCGGAAACGCTGGTGGAAGCTCTCATCAAGAGGGCGCCTTTCGTCCATGATGTGCAGGTGGTACACCTGCTCACCATGGGCCGCGCGGACTACGTCGCGCCCGAGATGGCAGGACACTTCCGCCACAACGCCATGTTTATCGGAGCCAATGTCCGCGAAGCCGTCAACGACGGTCGCGCCGACTATACGCCAATCCACTTGAGCGAAATCGAAGGTCTTTTCGAAAGCGGCGCCATGCCCATTGACGTCGCACTCGTCCAAGTCTCGCCGCCGGACGTCCACGGCTTTTGCAGCTATGGCATTGGTGTCGACATCACGCTGACGGCCGTCAAGTTCGCCAAACACGTGATTGCGCAGGTGAACGACCAGATGCCGCGCACCTACGGGGACAGTTTTGTGCATGTCGGCCATTTCGATGCCATCGTGGATTCCCCGCGCCCGTTGTGTGAGCTGCCGAAATTGGAAATTACAGGGTTACATCGAGCGATAGCCCAAAACGTGGCTGGCCTCATCGACAACGGCGCCGTCATTCAGACTGGTATCGGGGGCATTCCCGATGCCGTGATGCCTTTTCTCATGGACCGCCGGGATCTAGCCGTGCATACCGAGCTGGTGTCCGATGGCGTCATCCCTCTGATCGAAGCCGGAGTCATCACGGGCGAGCGCAAGAACTTCAAACCGAGAAAAATTATTGTCGGCTTTGCGCTCGGTACCAAGAAGCTCTTCGAGTTTCTCGATAACAATCCGTTATTTGAGTTCCACCCAACGTCCTATACGAACGATCCCATCCTCATCGCGCGCAACGACAACATGATCGCCATCAACTCCGCCTTGCAGGTTGATTTGACGGGGCAGGTCTGTGCGGATTCCGTGGGCACGTACCTGTACAGCGGGATCGGCGGCCAGGTAGATTTCCTGCGGGGCAGCTCCCGCTCCAAGGGCGGCAAGCCCATCATCGCGCTGCCATCCACGGCAAAAGGCGATGCGGTCTCACGGATCGTGCCAATCCTTACGCCTGGTTCCGGTGTGGTCACCTCGCGCGGACTAATCCGCTACGTGGTCACTGAGTATGGGGTTGCCTACCTGCACGGGAAATCGATACGAGAGCGAGCGAAGGCTTTGATCGAGATCGCGCACCCAAAATTTCGCGGAGAGCTGCACGAGTACTGCGAGAAGACGAAATGGCTACAGCCTTACGCGCCGCAAGCCGCGCTGTGAACTCTATTGGTGGCCCGCCAGAATTTTCGGCAGCATAAAGAGTGGCGTCCGCACTTCTCTCTGGCCATCCCGTTGCAAAGGCGCTTGTTCCGCCATCTCATCCACGAACTCGAGGCCGTGGCGCAGTCCATCTTGATGACGCACGACGGAGCGTCGGCGAATCGACTGCGTTGCGAATGGCAGTAAGAATTCCACGATTGCGCCTTCGCCGGAGACCAGCTGTCCTGCCAGCACGAGGCCCATGCCCTTCTCGCAGACATCCCATGTGCGACCCGGAATTTCCTCCGGTACGCCGGATCGCAGCGTTGTAATCGTGATGGGTACGCCCATCGGCGTACGCAGCCAGCGGCGCGGCTTCGGCAAAGATTCGGCGCGGATGAAATCCTGCGCGGGTGTCTCAGTCTCCGCCGCGAGCGCCGGAAGCATCGCCTCCATCATCACGCCGATCCGCTTCAGCGCGCTCACATCCCGCTCCTGAAACGCGTGGTGCTGCATGGAAAGAACCTGGAAGAGTCCTGCGACCTGTCCGTCTTCATGCAGTGGCATTACGATCAGGGATGCAATCCCTAGTTGGCGGCAGCTTTCGGCGTCCACGCGCGTGTCCGAGTCCACACTGTCGCAACGCAGTAATTGATCCCGACGCACGCATTCCCCGGAAAAGCTCGACGACAATTCCACGTGAGAGCCAAGCGATGGAGCGGTGATGCCGGCCGAGGCACAGCAAACCATGTCCGCGCCGCGTCGCAACGCGACCGCAGCCCCGGTTGCGCCCGTAATGTATTGGGCGTTTTCCGCGAGAAGTTGAATGGTGGCCCCAGGGTTCAAATCCATCTCTATACAAAACCTATCTGAGATATCGGCCAATATCCAGAATATTTGGGCCCGCCGGAATCGCCAACGTTACGGCAGTTCATCCCAGGCGGACTTCGGTGCCCCAGCGCCGATCCGCTCACGAATCCTCACCGGGTGCGTCCATAACCTGAACAACAGATTAGGCTTCCGGTTCCCCAAGATCAAGCAAATCGAAGATCAAGCGATCAAAGATCAAGCAATCTAAGACCAAACGAATCGAAGAATCCGATAGATCTTGGGAACCTTTACGCCGCAACGTCCGTAACTACGGAAAGATAATCCGGAAAGACAGCCCGCTCCTTGGAGGTACCTATGAGTCTGCACGCCGCGATGCTTGGAAACCAGATCGGTAGTGACAATGGGCAATTCAGCAGCCGCCCGCCCGCCAACGCCCCGGTGCAGGAAGTTCTACGGCAAGCTCAGGAAGAATTGCGCGGTCTGCTCCAGCAGAGAGCCGACCTGATGAGACGCATCGGCACCGTCAAGCAGACCATTTCTGGTCTAGCCAATCTGTTTGGCGACGAGATCCTGAACGAAGAATTGCTGCGCCTCGTCGACCGCAAGCCCTCGGGCCGTCAACCAGGCTTCACTCATGCCTGTCGTGTTCTGCTCATGGAGGCTGGGCGGCCGCTCTCCGTGCGCGAAGTCTGCGCTGGCATGAGCGCTCGTATGCCCGCCGTTCTTGAGCGTCACAAGGATCCGCTCGCTTCGTTGACCACGGTCCTCAACCGCCTGGTGGAATACGGGGAAGCGAAAAGCGCCCTGGATGACCACGGGCGCCGGGCTTGGCTTTGGATTGCCGACGAAGCCAAGCAGTCCTTGCCCGACAGCCAATAGCCAACTACGCGGCCACCGGCAGCAGCATACCTTTTTCCAAATGCCGAATTAGATGCGCATACGATGCCGCGTGCGGATCGTGCGTCACCATCACCACCGTCTTCTGAAAACTCTGATTCAGCCGCCGCAGAATCTCCAGTACATCTGTGGCGGAATTGCTGTCCAGGTCGCCCGTGGGCTCGTCCGCGATAATGAGCGTCGGGTCCGTCACAATCGCGCGCGCAATCGCAACCCGCTGCTCCTGCCCACCGGAAAGCTGCTTCGGCAGATGATGCATGCGGTCGCCCAGCCCCACCAGCCGCAGTGCGGTCGCTACGTGCGCACGGCGTTGCTGCTGCGATAGGTTCGTCAGTAGCAGCGGCAGCTCGACGTTTTCAAAAGCAGTTAGCACCGGCATCAGATTGAACGTCTGAAAAATATACCCAACATGCTCGTTTCTCCAGTGCGCCGTCTGGTCGTCGGTGAGCTTGAAAATATCCTGCCCCAGCACCAGCAACTGGCCCGAAGTCGGACGGTCAATCCCTGCAATCATATTAAGCAAGGTCGTCTTCCCGGATCCGGAAGGCCCCATCAGGGCGACAAAATCCCCTGCCGCAATCTCCAAAGACACGTTGTCCAGGGCTGTCACTTCAAACGCATCGCGCCGGAATACCTTGCTCACGCCGCGCGCCTGCACGACGACACTCCCGTTGGTCTCCGCGCTCATTTCTGGCCTTTGATCTTGATGGAGTTTCCATTCTTCAGCGTGGTCGGCGCGGTCGTCACTACCGTGTCGCCTTCCTTGACACCATCTACTGCAAATCCCCCGCTGCGTGGCCCAATCACGGAAACATCCCGCCGCTCAACCCGGCTTCCCGTCACGACAAACACATATTTTTTCGCGCCGTCGCTCCGCACCGCCGAAGTCGGTACAAACACGCCGGAGCCTCGCGCTTCCCCATCCTTTGGTAGAAACCGCACCGAAGCATTCATCTCGGGCCGCAAAAATTCATCCGGATTCAGAATCTGCACCTTCACTTGCACCGTGGCCTTCTGCCGGTTGGCTTCTGGAGAAATTTCCGCAATCAGCCCTTCATACTTACGATCCGGAAACGCATCCACCGAAACCATCCCCTTCTGCCTCGCGCCGAGCCGCGCAAAATCATCCTGGCTAATATCCAATTCCACTTGCAAATCGTTCAGATCCGCCAATGCCACCACCGATCCCACCGGCCCGCCTTCCGCTGCGCTGGCAAACTGCGCCGTAATCAGCTCGCCCTTTTCCGCCGTCCGTTCCAAAATCGTTCCACTGATGGGTGCGCGAATCAGAGTAGCCTCCAGCTGCGATTGCGCATAGGCAAACTGGCCCTGTGCTTGCGTCAAGCTACCCTTTGCCTGTTCAATCTGCTCCGTTCGCGGACCGATCTTCGACAAACGAAAGCTCTGCTCCAGTGAATTCATTCGCTGCTGGCTCGCCTCATATTTCGCCGTGGCATCATCCAAGGCCTGCTTCGAACTCACACCCTGGCTGGATAATTCCTTAGTCCGATCCAGCGAAATTTTGTCGTTCACCATCGTCGCTCGCGCCTCGGAAAGGTTGTGCTCCGCCTGCTGCACTTCCTCTGGCCGCGACCCATTTTGCAACTCATGCAGCCGCCCCTCCGCCGTCTGCACGTAGCCCCGGGCCTGCTGCGCCTGCGCGCGAAACTCCTGGTCTTCCAGGCGCACCAGGATCTGGCCCTGTGTCACCTTGTCGCCCTTCTCTACTCCAATCGATGAAACACGTCCCGTTACTTTCGAGTTCACGTTGATCTTGTGGTGCGCCACAATGTAGCCGCTCGCCGACAGCACCGTGTTCGTCTCCGCGCTGGCCCGCGAAGTCTCTACTTCCATGGCATTGCCCGAGATCAGCCCGGAGAGCAGCTTGACCGCGGCCAAAATCAACAAGATCCCGACACCAATGCCAATGTACCGTCGCGACCAAAGCGGTGTCCGCACTTCGGTGCTGCTCTGTTGTGAGCGGTCAATACGAAGACTTTCCAAATCACTTTGCCGATTATCGAGAGCCATACACCTTCCCAAGTTTAGAAATCAGAACAATTCGCGTAAAGCGCCCTCGGTCTGCCGAGCGAAGCTCTGCCGCACTACCCACGCAAAGCCGATAAAATGTCCCGTCGCGCCGCCCGCCACGCCGGTAACAATCCGCCCAGAAATCCCACCAAAACACCAATCATGATCGCCCACATCATCACTGCCGGAGTGATGCGCAAGGAGAAAACAACTTCACTGAACGTTACCTGATTCGACGTTCCCGTCTGCAACCCGTTGAACGGCAGCATCAGCACGATGCCACACACCGCTCCCAGCAGCGATACCAGCATCGATTCCAGAACGAAGCTGACCAAAATGCTGGGCCGCGAAAACCCCAAAATCCGCAAGGTGGCAATCTCCCGCGCCCGGTAGGCCACTGCTGCATACATCATATTCATTGCGGCAAACAACGATCCAATCCCCATGATGATCCCCACCACGATCCCCACAACCTTGATCGTGTTTCCGGATCGCGTCTGCTTGGCGTAGTACTCCGTTTCCACCACGCCATCCAGCTTCAGCCGCTGGTCATCGCTCACCTGCTTCGCCAAAGCCTCAGCCGTCCCCGTATCCACAGCCCGCAAGTATGCGGAAGAGACGCCACCGGTGCGGTCAAAGTCAGTAGCCATCTGGTTTACGTCGCCCCAAATTTCAGAATCGTACGCCGACCCGCCCGAGTCGAACACGCCGACCACACTCCATGCGCCTTTGCCAAAATGCATGTTCTGCCCAATGTCAGCCTGCGCAAATCGCGCGTGAATCGATTTGCTCACCACTACTTCCCGCTGCCCGGGCTGGAACCAGCGTCCCTCCACCAACTGAATATTCGGACGTAGTGAAATGCCAATCGCTTTCGTGCCCCGTACCGTCACATTCACTTCGCCCGTGCCATCCCGTCGTGGCAGCACGATGATCGTCACGAGTTCCCCGGAAGCCAGCGGCTCTCCGTTCGCGTTCTTGGCGACTCCGTCCAGACTGCGCAAAGTCTGCACCGTGTCCAAGGGGAAGCCTCCGGTCAATTCGGCGTCCGAACCCTTTCGCAGCACCACCACATTGTGCGCATCGCCGGTCGTGGCAAATGCCCGGTTCAGGCCGGCCACCAGCGACATCAAGAACACAGCGGTTGCCACCGTCAAAGCAATCCCCAGCGCGGTCATCAACGTCAGACCCTTGCGCAACCGCAGATTTCGAATGTTGTAACTCAGAGGAATTGCCATAAGCAATAAATTCTATAAACAGAACAAATCCGGGCGCCCCCTCCTTGTCGCGTCAGCGGCAGGGCGGGGATTTACCAGGGGATCACCCAATATGCCGCAACCCCTCCACAATATCCAGCCGCGACGCATGATACGACGGAACAAACGCGCTCAAGAACCCCACCAGACACGCCACCACCAGCGCCACGCCCATCGTCGCTGGCGTAACCTGTAAGCTCGCGAACATACCCCCGAGACTGGCGAAGAGGCTCACCAAACCAGTAGCCCCCAGCGTTCCCAACACCCCGCCAATCAACGCCAAAGTCACAGCCTCACCCACAAACAGCGTCAGAATCGTCTTCCGCGTAAATCCCAGCGTCTTCAACACCGCAACTTCGCGCGTCCGTTCGCGAATCGACATCGCCATCGTATTCGCCGACACCAGCAAAATCGCGAACACCACCGCCCCGCAGATAAACAAAATAAAAGCCTTCACATTCCCCAGCATGCTGATAAATCCCAGCAGAAACGCCTTCTCGCTCTCCGTCTTCGTCGGCTGCGGCGAATTGCGGAACGTGTCGTCCACCGCCGTGGCCACGGTCCCCACCGATTGCGGTGAGTCCGCCAGGATCACAAATGTCCCAGCCCGCCCCTTGAACCAGGGCACGGCCTCTTCCACATAAGCGCTATTGAAAAACAAAGTATCGTTAATCGTCACAGGCTTGTACAACCCGCGAATCGTCAGCTCCAGATTCACCGGATAGATCGTGCCCTTGATCGTGATGCGATCCCCAACCTTCCATCCCAGTTTCTTCGCCAGATGCTCATCCGCAATCGCCCCGGCCCGGTCGCGCTGCCAGTTGTTCGCTTCTTCCGGCGTCAGCTGGTAGTCCTTATAGATCTTCAGAAATTCCGTCGGGTCGGTGCCAAACTGCGCGAAAAAATTCTCCGCCTTCTCATCCTTATACTTCCCGCCAAACCAGCTATACGGCACCACATGCAACACGCCCGGCACCGAACGAATCCGCTCCCGGTAGTATCCCGGAAGAAAATTCGCCAAGGAAACCCGATGCCGCGTCAGCAACCGCTGCGCCGATTCATCGCTCCCCTTGTCCAGGTAGAAGCTGCGCCATACCGTCATCATCAAGGTCAGCAGCAGCAACGAAAACGCAACGCTCAAAACCGTCAGTACGCTGCGTACCCGGTTGCGAAACGCGTTTTTGGTGACAAAAAGACTCAGGGTCATAGTGACGGTGTTCGACTCTTCAATCCAGCAAGGGGGCGCAAGGGAGCCTTGATCGCATACCCATACTCAGTGTACTTAAATTTTTGGGATGAGGTTCCGACCCTGACCTTGAAAGTGCCCCGCCCTTAAAGCGCATATATCCAGGGTTGTGTGACTAGGGCTGCCAGATTGCCCACCTGAAATACAGAGAAACCGCCCCCTATGACCTCCGTAACTCGGAACCTCCTTGGACTCCGGCTATCATCATCCAAGGCACCCCCGGGCCGCCAAGGCGTCTTTCTATTCCCTCACGAAAGCGTCCCAGTTTGCTGTTACGAGGACCGGCATGTCGGCAAGCAAGATCGGGCGTTTCGAAATCGTCAGCGAAGTCGCGCACTCCGAGCAATCCTCCGTCTACCGCGCCACGGACACCGCCACCAACCGTCCCGTCGCGCTCAAAGCTTTCAACCTCGATCTCGCCGGCGCCGACCGTCCCAACTTGGTCAAGCGCCTCATCCAGGAAGCGGAGAGCACGCGCAACCTCGCTCACCAAAACATCGTCTTGCTCTATGGTGCGGGTGAAATCGACGGACGTTTCTGTGTTGCCACCGAATACGTTGAGGGATTCAGCATTGCGGCCACTATCGCCAAAGGCGAGCGCTACACCGTCTGGGACATGCTCGACATCAGCCGCCAGGTCTGCAACGGCCTCGATCACGCCCACAACCACGGCGTAGTCCATCGCCGGCTCCATCCCGCCAACGTTCTCGTTCAGTGGGACGGCACCATCAAAATTCTTGGCTTCGGCATCGCTGGCATGTGGTCGGAAGAGGATAGTCCCGGTGTTCTCTCGTCCGCTTCTTACTACGCTTCGCCCGAGCAAGTTCGCGGTCAGTCGCTGCACACCCGCTCCAACCTGTTCAGCTGGGGCGCGATCCTCTATGAAATGGCCACCGGCAAGAAGTGCTTCGATGGCCCCGACGTAGACGCGGTACGCCAGCAAATCCTCGAAGGCATTCCGGTTCCGCCCATCGAGCTCAATCCAAAAGTCACGCCGAACTTAAGCGCCTTGATCCTCAAAGCCATCTCCAAAAACCCGTCGGATCGCTTTGCCACGGGCAGGGAACTGCTGGAAGTCCTCGAAAGCTGCAAAGAAGCTCCGAAACAGCCGTCTGTGCTGAAGTCGGCAAAAGCCGCCGCGCCCGCTATCCCAACTCCCGCGGCAGCCGTGGCCAAGGTGGCTGTTCCAAAATCTGCTTCCCCTTTCGCCGCCAAGCTCGAGAGAACGTCCAACGGAGATACTTCAGACGACGAGAACTTCGACGACGATATGTTGCTCATGGACGCCGCGGGAAAAACGGCTCCTGCGAAGCCCGCGCTAAAAGCATCTTCCGCAGCGGCCAGCGCCCAACCAACCATCAGTGCCTCCGCGGCTCCCGCACCCCCAAAATTCAGCGTCGATCCCGTGATGGCGAGAGAAGCCGCCGGAGAGGTTGCCGCGCCAGCGCGCAGCTTCGCCGATAGCGAACTGCCTCCCATGAAATCGCCGCCCCCAGACCAATTCGCGCCACCACTACCGCCGCCGGAATCGCTTGCGCCGGAAATGCCAGCCGCGCCGGGAGCGTCACTCTTCACAACCCCCCAGCCGGAAGAAAAAAAGAAGTTCACGCTGCCACAGATCGAGTCCAAGCTGCTGATCCACGGTTTGATCGGTGGCCTAGCCATCATTCTCCTGGTAGTCGCGCTGGTAGCCATCTACGTCCGCGTCCACACCTCCGACGACGAAGGCGCACCAGTCGCCGCCATCACCAAACCCTCAGAGTCCGCTGCTCCCGATGCTTCAGCGGCCCAAGGGCAAAATCAAGACCAAGGCGACCAGACTCCTGTCGTTGTCGTACCTCAGGAAACATCCGCCCCAGAGTCGCGCGCTGCCGCCGCCGCACCTGCAAAGTCCAAGGGAAAGAAGGGGAGGGAGGCGGTTGCCAAGGCTCCAGTGATGGCCGCTTCGGGCATGGTTGCGGTGGATTCCTCGCCGCAAGGCGCCCAGATTCAAGTCGATGGACGCTTTGACTCAACCTGGGTTACTCCGTTTACGGTCTCGCAGTTAGCGCCAGGACAGCACAATATCGTTGTCTCCAAGACCGGCTATGCTGCTGAAACCAGAGCGCTGAACGTAAGCTCGGGCAGCAAAAACACCCTCTCGGTACACCTCAACCCTTTGGCAGCAACAATTTCCGTCACCAGCGACCCCTCCGGCGCTTCCATTTTGATCGACGGACGCGACTCCGGCAAACTCACGCCGTCGCAAATCACGCTGGATAAAGGCTCGCACAACGTACTGGTCCGCAAATCCGGCTATCTCGAAGAAACGATGACTGCCGATGTCCAACCCGCTCAAAACATCGGGTTTGCTCCCCATTTGCGGCCATTGGGCAGCACCGACGAAATTCGCTCCGTCAACAAGCTCAAAAAGATGTTTGGCGGTAAGGACACTCAGCCAGGAATGGGCTCCGTCGCCATCCACACCACTCCCAAAGGCGCGCAGATCAGCGTGAACCAGCGCGTGCTCGACCACCTCTCCCCGGCCGAGTTCCTGCTCAACCCCGGCAACTACGTCGTCGATATTTCCGCTT
>JAYTQD010000417.1:0-3512 GCA_043746935.1 Acidobacteriaceae bacterium
TGGGAGCGTGCTGCCCGTGTTCGGTTCGGTTGAGCACGGGGCGAATCAGTTTGCGGTTGGCGAAACCGTCTGATTCGGCTGGATTCTCTATGGCGTCTAGCGCAACAGTATCTTTCATAGGGCCACCGCTCGAACGCGCAACGCTCAGGGGGATTTCTTCTGCTGCAAGACCTGGAGAATTGCGAATTCAGGAGTAAAAACTTTGCAGTAAAGCTATCACAGGGTTGGAGTAGAGGCAATGCCTCGAATTGATGCCTTTAGAGATCACAAAAGAGGGTACTGGCGTGTTTTGGCAGCAGGTGCTGCGCGCCCAAAAGCAAAAGCAGGTCCCTCCACTTCGCAAATGCTTCGCGAAGCGAAGCATTTGCTCCGGTCGGGATGACAAACCCGATGGTCGGGATGACAAACTCGATGGTCGGGATGACAAACCCGGTCGGGATGACAAATGGGGATGACAAACCCTTATGGAGTGTTCGGCCCGCGGGTGGGCAGAGTTCTTATCTATGCTCGATCTACGCTCGATCTACGCTCGTTCTAGCGCTGTGGTAAAAGCGTCTAAGGACAATGAACGCAGCAGGTTACGACGCATCCCACGCTCGACCTCGCCTAGGCGCTCGGCGGCCTCCTGGACCCAGGCGAAGCTCGCCGCTTGGGCTAGTTTGCCCAAATCCTTGGCGATGTCGGTGTTTCGCACGAGTTCCGGGGTGCCTTCCAGCAGCCATAGGAGGTCCTGAAGCAGGCTGTAGAGGGTGCGGAGGAGGTGTTCGGTCTTCTCGCGGCCGTCGGCGCCGGCGCGGTAGGTCTCGGTGATCTTGAACAGAGAGGAGTGGTCGTTGGCGTCTGCGAGCGCCGAAGATAGGACTGCCAGGGCGTGGCTGCGGGCCGCCGTGTAGGCGGGCAGGTCAAAGGTGCGAGCACGCCCGACGGCGCCTCCGGAAAGGCGGGCTACCAGGGTTCGCTGCTGGGCGTTCCAATCGGGACGCAATTCAACAAGATCGCGTTCAATGGCAAGGTTTTCCAGAGGCGCGAGGGTAAAGGTCACGCAGCGCGAGCGAATGGTGGGCAGCAGCGCGCCGGAGTTCTCCGTTAGCAGGAACAAGGTGGCAAAATCCGGCGGTTCTTCCAGAATCTTCAGCAGGGAATTGGCTGCTTCTTTCATGAACGCGGAGGTGGTGAAGATGTAAACCCGCTCGCGCGCCTCAGCCGGACGGTAGTAGATGTTGGCGATTACGCGCCGCACCTGGTCGACCTTGATCATCATTTGCGGGGGATCGGGCGGAATGACCAGTACATCGGGGTGGGTCTGGACCAGGATGCGCGTTTCTTTCTTGTCGGTCTCGCGCAGGGCTTCGCGGGCTTCGACGGCCTCGGTGAAACGGGCGTCGAGGTCGGCGGCAAGGCTGATGCGCTGGCAGTTGGCGCAGGCTCCGCAGAAGTCGGGCAGGCCGTCGTCCGTGCTGGGGGTGAGGCAGTTCATGGCCTGCGCCAGCATCAAGGCTAGGGTGTACTTTCCGGCTCCGGCAGGCCCGGTGAGGATGATGCCGTGCGGAAAACGCTCCCGTGCTAGAGCCTCGCGCATCCTGCGGACGACGTCGGTGTTGCCGTGAAAGGAGGAGAAGGGCATTGGGGAAGAGAAGCCTAGTGCTTGCAGCAGCTTACATTCAAATTCGCCCGTTTGCCTAGTCTGGATTTCCGGCGACATCCACTCAGCAAGAGTAAAGCCTTTAGAATCAATATTTTGAAAGAAGAAGCCGCAATCCTGGATAGCCACTTTCGGGGGACCCGAGAAAGGTACCTACGAAACTCCTTGACCTTTGCCTCAGCGCCCTCTAGAATCCAGTGTTTCCTAGGGATGTAGCTGAATTTTCTCGGCTTCCGTGCTCGACAAATCCTTGAAATTAAGCAACTTCGTGATAGGTCAGCGCATCTAGTAGCTAGCTCTGCTTATCAGCGTTCTACATCGGGGTGGCTTATGCCATCCGGTAATTTAATCGGAAAGTAGGTGTTTCCCATGCGTTCACGCAAAGTTTTTGGCGCTTTACACTCGATGAAGAATCGTTATATTCTTTGTCAGCTTGCCTCTAAGGCCACGCGGAAGTTTCATCGGCCCAACACCCGGATTCAGGAAACTATGAACGAGGTATTGGAGTTGATCGCCTCGGAGCAGCTACAGGTCATCAAGGAATCGGAAGGTAAGGAAACAGTTGAAGCACACCGGCGGGCGGCGTAAGCCCGCCCGCTTCTTCTTCCAACTCCCGCCTTGGCCTGACATCTCGGCATCGTAGTTCAAAAATCGTAGTTCAAAATCCCAAAAATCTTTTTAGCGACCCGCAATCCGCAATTCCTCCCAAACACCTCCAACCTTAGGATGACTGAATGACTATTTCCGAATTAAAAGAGAAAAACATTACCGAGCTGACCAAGATCGCAAGGACCTTGGAACTGCCCGGAACGAGCGGCTTGCGCAAGCAGGATCTGATTTTCAAGATTCTCCAAGCCCAGAGCGAAAAAGAAGGACACATTTTTGCCGAAGGCGTGCTGGAAATTCTGCCGGACGGATATGGGTTCCTGCGGTCTCCCGATTACAACTATCTGCCGGGGCCGGATGACATTTATGTTTCGCCGTCGCAGATTCGCAAGTTTGATTTGAAGACGGGCGATACGGTGAGCGGGCAGGTGCGGCCTCCGCATGAAGGCGAGAAATATTTTGCGCTGGTGAAGATTGAGGCGGTGAACTTTGAATCGCCCGATGAAGGGCGCAACAAGATTCTGTTCGACAACCTGACGCCGCTGTATCCGCAGGAGCGCATCAAGTTGGAGACGACGCGTGAAAACGCGAGCGCGCGCGTGATGGATTTGCTGACGCCGATTGGTAAAGGGCAGCGCGGATTGATTGTGTCTCCACCGCGAGCTGGTAAGACGATGTTGCTACAGAATGTGGCGAACTCGATTACTACGAATCATCCTGAGGTCGTGCTGATTGTGTTGCTGATTGATGAGCGTCCGGAAGAAGTTACGGATATGCAGCGGTCGGTGAAGGGCGAAGTAATTTCGTCGACGTTTGATGAGCCGGCGGCGCGGCACGTGCAAGTGGCTGAGATGGTGATTGAGAAGGCGAAGCGACTCGTCGAGCACAAGCGCGACGTTGTCATTTTGCTGGATTCGGTGACGCGTTTGGCGCGGGCTTACAACACGATTGTGCCGCCGTCGGGCAAAGTGCTTTCTGGCGGTGTGGATTCGAATGCGCTGCAACGTCCGAAGCGATTTTTTGGGTCGGCTCGGAACATTGAAGAAGGCGGGTCGTTGACGATTATTGCCACCGCGCTGATCGATACTGGGTCGCGTATGGATGACGTGATCTTCGAAGAATTCAAAGGTACGGGCAACATGGAAATCATCCTGGAGCGCAAGTTGGTGGATAAGCGCGTGTTTCCGGCGATTGATATTCAGCGTTCTGGTACTAGAAAAGAAGAGTTACTCATCCCGAAGGAAGACTTGCAGAGGATTTGGGT
>JAYTQD010000418.1:0-9373 GCA_043746935.1 Acidobacteriaceae bacterium
CTTCATGGTGGACCAATTTCACCAGAGCCGCGCATTTGTGCTGGAGTTGGTGGTGGTAATCATTCTGATCATCGACCTGCTGTTCCTGTTCCGTGGCTACAAGCCGATCTAGTTCCTCCGCGTTACCATCACGCCTTAGGTTTGCCTCAATAGCGGAACTTTAATCCAAACTGAATCAACCGCAGCGGCTCGGCTGCCAGGATGTGGTTGAAGGTCCGGGAACTGATGTCGCTGTTCGGTAGATGGAAGTTTGTGTGATTCAGGATATTGAAAAATTCCGCCCGAAATTGGAGGTCACGGTACCTAGGTGAGAACTAGAGAGAGGTCATGCCTTCATCCATGCTGAAGAGTTGATCGATTGCACTGTGCGGAAAACCTCAAGTCACTCGGTACGGTAGAGTGGGCCTTCAGGCCCGCGTACAACGCCAAAAAACGCTGCGGCTTTAGCCGCCGACGTGAGGGGGAGGATACGGAACTTCTGGGGCTGAAGCCCACTTTATAAAGAACCGAGACGCTGGCCTGAAGGCCAGCTCTACCAGTTGCTATTAGGCGAAACTTGCAAGAGCAGCAGCGAAAGAGAAACAGCTACGATGACTGCGGAAACACCAACCACCACCGACCTACGGCGCGAGCTTGGCCTCGCCTCCGCCACGGCGCTCGTCGCGGGCGAGTGCATCGCTGTCGGAATTTTCCTCACGCCTGCTGGCATGGCCAAAGCTCTCGGCTCTCCCATGTGGCTACTGCTCGTCTGGCTCGCCGTGGGAGCGATGACGATGACCGGCGCGCTCTGCTACGGAGAACTCGCCAGCCGTTTCCCGCGCGCAGGAGGAGGCTACGTCTATCTGCAAGAGGCCTTCGGCCGCCGCGTCGCTTTTCTCTATGGCTGGATGTGTCTGCTCGTCATGGATCCCGGGTTGACTGCTTCACTAGCGACGGGCACCGCCGCCTACGCCGCGTACATCTTTCATTGGTCTCCCGCGGTTATCAAACTGGCGGCCATCCTCGCGATCTGGGCATTGTGTTTGCTGAACATTCTTAGCGTCCGCTTGAGCGCCGGTTTCATGCGCTGGATTACCTGGCTCAAGCTTGGCGTTCTGGGATTGTTGACCGTTTGGGCCATCGTCTTTCATTTGGGATCGTGGTCCAACTTCGTGCCTTTCGTCGCGCAGCGGCCCGGTTCCTTGTCCTTGGGTCCGGCGCTCGGCGTGGGTATGGTGGCGGCTTTCTATTCCTTCGGCGGCTGGTGAGAAGTCAGCAAGATTGCTGGAGAAGTGCGTGATCCTGGACGCACTTTGCAACGCGCCATGATTTTAGGCGTGGTTCTCGTAACATCGGTTTATGTTCTGATCAGCGGCGTTTTTCTCTACCTGGTGCCACTCGAAAAAGTTGCTTCCAATGAAACCTTCGTAGCACAGGTGGGAGCCATCTTGTTCGGACCCGCAGGTGGAATCGTTTTTGCCGCCATCGTTGTGGTCTGCGTGCTGGGAAGTCTGGCGGGCTTTGTCATCGCAGCGCCGCGCGTTTACTACGCCATGGCGAAGGATGGTCTTTTTCTGCCGGCGGTCGCGCGTTTGCAACCCAGATTCGGCACGCCCGCCGCTGCAATCGCGATTCAGGGTGCAATCGGTACGCTGCTCGTGGCCGTGAGCAGTTTCCAGCAAATCATTGCGTATTTTATTTTTGTGGCGGTGTTGTTCTTGGGGCTTACGGTTGCGGGCTTGTTCGTCTTACGAAACAAATGGCGGGATCCCGGAGCTGCGATCCTGACTCCTGGATACCCCATCACGCCGCTCATTTTTCTATCCTTCGTTGCGCTCATGCTCGTTGTTCTAGCGTTGCACAGCCCGCGCGAAAGCGCCCTGGGCGTTGTGGTAGTTTTGGCGGGAGTGCCCGTCTATCAGGTCTTCCAGCGTGGACGGACTCAGCCGCTCGTCCACCAAATATCCGCAGAAGAAGCAGGTAGCTAAAATCCATGGCCACTGACGACGCAAAACCGGACACAAAGATCAAGATCATTGAAGACGCCGAAGCCAACGGCGATACTGCCGCCGCCTACGACTACTGGCGCGCCGGTTCAGGACGCCAGCAGGTTCCCGGCATTATCAAGTGCTTTGGCGCTCGCCCTGATTTTCTGCGCCGGGTCGTCGATTTCTCCAATACCATCCATTTTTCCGAAGGCCACTTAAATCGGCGCACTAAGGAAATGATCGCCAGCTATGTTTCATTTTTGAATCGATGCCCGTATTGACTGGACAGCCACGCCTACTTCCTGCGTGTTCAGGGAGCCACCGATCAAACTGTAGCGGCAGTTCTAGAGGGCAAGCTGGAGGAGGCCGGCCTGACCGAGGCGGAGCGCGTCTTGTTGGATTACGTTCAGCTCATCACCGAAGCCGCTCACCGTTCCACTTCTGAAGATGTCGAAAAACTGCGAGCCGCGGGCTGGCAGGAAGATCAAATCGCCGAGGCCGTCTACATCACCGCCATGTTTGCCTTCTTCAACCGCGTCGCCGACGCCTTTGGCATTCCTGTGCAAAATTACCTCTCGATTGGGAAATTGACACCTTGATGTGAAGCAACTACGGTTTCCGCTTCGGGTTCCAACCAGCGAGTTTGCATACACGCTAAACTTAACGGTTGTTGGTTGGAAGGAGAAACCCTGATGCTCACTTGCCGTGTTCTCGTTGCCACACGCATCATCCTTTGCCTCTCGCTCATTCGGATTGCAGCGGCACAAGATGTCTCGCACCCGGACAAGAGCGCGGGAAACTGGACTTTCTCGGTCTCAGGAGATTCCCGCAATTGCGGAAACGTCGTCATGCCGGCGATTGCGGCCGCCGTCAAGGATGATGGGGCGGTTTTCTATTGGCATCTTGGGGACTATCGGGCCATCTACAAATTTGACGAAGACTATCTGGCGGAGCCGAATATCCCACGCGACAATAACGACCCCATTATTACGGCATATTTGTCGGGCGCGTGGACGGATTTCATCGCGCATCAGCTTGAGCCATTCAAAGTTAAAGACATTCCTGTGTATCTCGCAGCCGGTAACCACGAAAGCATTCTCCCTTTTCCAACGCGCGAGAAATTTCTGGAGAAGTTTGCGGGATACTTGGACACGCCAGAACTGACAACACAGCGCCTCAAGGACAATCCGCTGGCGAAGGCACCGGCTTCTTATTATCACTGGGTCCGGGGCCGTGTGGATTTCATTAGTCTCGATAACTCCGTAAATGATTCTTACGACGAGGCGCAGCTCAACTGGTTTTTTTCGATTCTCCTGCGCGATGAAGGGGACAACCAGATTCGCAGCGTCGTTGTGGGCATGCATGAAGCGCTGCCAGACAGCCTTGCAGCGGACCATAGCATGTGTAAATCCCAGGATGGAAGGGCGTCGGGCCGGGCCGTGTATCGGGCGTTGGCGCACGCGCGGCAGGTGGCGCACAAGAATGTGTATGTGTTGGCGAGTCACTCCCATTATTTTCTGGAAAATATCTACAACACTTCCTATTGGAACGATCCTAAGAATGGCAGAGTCGTGTTGCCGGGATGGATTGTTGGCACGGCGGGCGCTGTCCGCTACAAGCTGCCACTCGATTTGCCCCCGGATACGGCGCATGGACAATATGTCTCGCGTGCGGAACACGTCTATGGGTACATGAATGGAACCGTCGCAGCTGACGGCACGATCACGTTTGCCTTCCACGAACTGGATGAGAAGGCGTTGCAGCAAACCAGGTCGAAGGACTACACGCAAGAGTTTGTCAGCCAATGCGTCCGGGACAACCCACGGGAAGACAAAGCAGATAAAACACCGGACAACGACATGCCTAAGAAGAAACCGGATGATCCGTGCATGGAAAATACGCCGTAACGAAACGATTATTGCTGCCGGTAGTAGTAGCGCCGCACCAGTGTCACGTAAATTCCGGCAAAGAATAGAAACATCGCGCCGGCCCCACAGGCCAGCAAAGCGATCTGCGCACCGCCGCTTGCCTCCAGCCCCCAGAGCAAGCAGGAAATTCCTATCACCAAGGTGAGCGCGGTCAGGCCCAAAGCCCTACGCCAATTTAATTTAGGTCTCATGCCTCTATCTCCCGCCGCGTCAATAACTTACAGCCCGCCGCGCAGGAACTTTCGCGACAGACGCCAAAAACGCACCGCGCCATAAAGCGGGAAGAGCGGGTCCGGTAGGCGCACGGTTCTCCATTCGCTGAGGCTGGAAGTGGTGGCCAGCAGAGCGAACATGCGGACGCGATCAATAGCGTGCTCTCGTTGCCGCGCAAAAAGTTGAAAATACGTCCGGGATTCGGTCCGTATCTTGTTGTCATGAAATAAGTTGCGGACCATGACGCTGGCAATTTTGGCCGCCTCACTATCTTCCTGGATCCACGTTTGCAGGGAATCAGGCAGCTCGGTTCCGAGAACCCATTGGGTGAGGAAGAGGGCGACGCGCACGATTCTGCCGATGCGCCAGCGCTCCGCGCGGCGACGAACAGTATCCTGGTCAAGATCAGTCCGGTGAATGAGATGCGCGATATCACTGAGCCAGCACAGCCGCGACCAGGCGTGTTTCGCGCCGTGCAAAGTTAAACAGAGTAGAAGATCTTCCGCGGTCAACGTCGGGACACTGCGTCCGCACAGATCCACCTTCGTGGCGCGAGCCAATAGTTGGCGCAGCGGAATTCGCACGGCGAAGAAGTGCGGAACGATGTCCCAATGGATTTCGAGAACATTTTTTACCGGGCCGTGGTGGAACGTAAAGTCGCAGGCCGATTTGACGTAAGCCTTTTCTTCTCTTGCGCTTAGCTTATGTTTTGCTATGAAACCCACGTTCAAAAGAGCTTGTTTAGCGCGCGGCCAATCGCACGGCGCAATCAGGATGTCAAGATCGCAGAACTGGCGCAGTATCAGATCCCCTTGCGCCATGGCGGCCAGCGTCGGCCCTTTGAAGGGAACAGCGCCGATCCCCGCTGCGGAAAGCGTGTCCAGCACGGAAAATAGCTCTCCCGCAAACCACAGGCCTCGACGGGCATTTTCCTGGCAAATGTTGCGTAGCTCTTCCACAACAGCACTGGGCAACAGGGAAGAGTCGGATCCCAGCTTGGCTGCGGCCATGGGCATTAGGCCATGCGTTTCCGCCAACCGCTCGAATAAGGCCCAATCGAGAGGTTGCTTGACCAATCCACGAAGCCGCAAGCTTTGGTCCCCAGTGGAGGCTGTCGCGAGCAGCAGCTCCCACTCCGGTGAAACGACCACGCCAAAGAGGCTGCGGGGAGCCGGTATTGCGGGCGGACGTGAAATTACCAGTGTCATGGACTGTCTTCGGGGAAATGTTGCCGGGGGAACTCCTATAATATCAAAGGCTTCCCGGCCCTTCGCACAAAAGATGAATGCCGTCACTTTCAACTCGGTCACGAAGCGATTCCGGCACCGCCCAGCGTTGTTCAACTGGCTTGGCCAGGAACGCGGCGGGGCTACGGAGGCTTTGCGGAATGTGTCTCTGAACGTGGCTGCCGGCGAGGCGTTGGTGCTGCTAGGGCCGAACGGCAGCGGCAAGACGACTGCCCTCAAGCTGATTTCTACCATGCTGATTCCGGACCAGGGAGAGGTCGCCATCTGCGGCGACGATACGCTGCATGAGGGTGACGCGGTGCGGCGCAAAGTCGGCTTCGCCGTGGCGAACGAACGCTCCTTCTTTCCCCGATTGACGGCGCGAGAGAATCTTGATTTTTTCGCCGTCCTCGAAGACGTCCCCAAGCCATTGCGGAGCCAGCGAATTGAGGAGAAATTGGCGCTTACCGGGCTCGCCGACGCTGGGGATACATTGGTGATGAAGTTTTCTAGTGGCATGTACCAACGGCTGGCTGTGGCGCGGGCGCTGCTCAAGAATCCTGAGGTTTTGTTGCTGGATGAGCCTACGCGCTCGCTGGATCCCGGCTCGGCGATGCGGTTCTGGCCGTTTGTGCGGCAACTTTTGGCGGCTCAAACCACAGTGGTTCTCGCCACGCACAATTTTCAGGAAGCAGCCGCAGTGGGGGACCGCGTGGCCGTGCTGCAACACGGAGCCTTGATTGGCGAGCGACGAAGCGCCAGTGTGGAGGACATCAAAGCTTTTTACTTCCACGCCACAGGAGACTTGGACGAAATCCCGGCATTCGAGGCCGCGCCGTGAGCCAGGTCTCTCTCAGAGAAAAGCTCGCAGCCATTGTTCGCCGCGACTTGCTGACGACAATCCGCTACCGCAACGGTTTCATCCTTGCGGCGGTAGGCGTCTTCGCGGAGATGTTGGCTTTCTTCTATTTGGCGCGCGCGATTGGGCCGTCGTTTCGTCCGGAGGGTGTGGATTATTTTGCTTTTTTAGTCGTTGGCAGCGGGTTCTACACGTTTCTCATCACTGGAGTGCAAGCCTTCTTGAGCACCGTACAAGAAGCGCAGCAGACGGGAACGTTGGAAGTCCTCCTGACAACCTCCACCCCGGCGCCAGTACTGATTTTCCTGAGCGCCTTCTCAGCGTTCGCCGGAAAGCTAGCCAACCTGATCCTGTTTCTCGTCATCGGCCTGTTTTTATTCCGCGTGCCAATGATTCACCCAAACGTGACAGGTGTGACGATCATCTTCCTCCTTTCGCTCTGTGTAGCACTGGCCCTGGGTGTTTTCGCGGCGGCGCTGCAAATCGCACTACAGAAGGGCTCAGCGGTGATCTGGCTCCTCGGCTCGGTATGGTTCTTGACCGGCACCCTCTTCCCCGTCGGGACACTTCCGCTACCGTTGCGTTGGGCGGCGTGGTGCATTCCCGTGACGCACTCCCTCACGGGGATGCGCGGCGCCCTGCTTCTGGGGAGATCGACAGCGGACCTTGTGCCGGAAATCTTGTGGCTCGCCGCCGCAGTTCTCGTGCTCGTTCCGGCCAGTCTGGCCGTCTTTTCCTGGGTACTTCGCCGTAGCCGAAGAGAGGGTACACTTTCGGCGTACTAAGCTGGTTCCTTGATGCGCCAAAATGGCCCGTTTGTGGGGTCTCCCAATGAGTACTTCTACGCCCGAACGGTGTACACTTTTGAGACACCTTCCCCCGGATACTTAGAGGGGGACGCGGACCCGGTTCCGTGAATCATGTGAGGGCCGATGAAGGTTCAGGACGAGTCGAGTTCCCAAACGGCCATTTCCGGAGTTCCCAGCAGTTCCAAAAAGAAGTACCAGAAGCCCGCGTTCCGCCACGAGCGCGTCTTCGAGACCATGGCGCTCGCCTGCGGCAAAGTGAGCCGGGTGGAAGGGCAGTGCCACTTCGGCACGCGAAAGAACTCCTGAGACCTCATGCCCGCCCCTAGTTTCACAAAGCACCAGTTGACAGTGAAGGTTCTAGGTAGTCACGGCCAATGCCGCCTGCAAGTTTCCGGGAGCAGTATGCTACCCACGCTGTGGCCGGGCGATACCGTGCAGATAGAAAGACGTCCGCTAGCGCAGTTGCGTATTGGAGACGTTGTTTTGTACGAGCGCGATGGGCGCCTTTTCTTGCATCGGCTCGTGGATTTGCAGACCAACACAAGCGGTGCCACGCTGATCACGCGCGGTGACGCCGTGCCGCAAGACGATCCTCCGTTCCCCACGGACTGTCTGCTTGGCGTTCTCGCCGGTGTTCGTCGCGGGAACGAGTATGTCCCGATCCCGAAAGACATGTCCGCGGCTTCCCGTCTGATTTCCGTTTTACTGAGCAGGTCCAGCTGGTTGGTGCGTCTGCTTCTGCGTTTTTGGCCCCGTGAAAATTCCGCAATGGACTTCGACGCGCTGCCCGAGGTTCCCGCCGCATGAGCGCTCTGATGCACACACTCGATTCAATTCCACCGGAGACGCGAACCGAAACTCGAGTCGTTGAGATTGGTGGTATAGCTATCGCTCTGCGAACCGGCAGTCTCGAGTTCGCACGCATGGTGGAGGAGCGCTATGCGGGTTTCGCGAAGCCGCTGGCGACATCCGACTCTTCGAACAACATTTGTTTCGATATCGAGCTGCTCGATTCGCCAGAAAGGATTTTCGACGAGAGCGAAGACGAATCGCAGCGGGACGACGACCTCGAAGTGACCTGTGACGGCGGCGTCTGGCAGATGCAGCGCGGCGATTTCTCAGCGCAATGGGATTCGCGCAGCGGGCGCGGCCATATCCGGCAAGCCGCGAACCCTTATTCCCTTGACTCAATTCTCCGCATTGTCCATTCGCTGGTGTTGGCGCGGCAGGGCGAGTTTCTGGTTCATGCCGCCAGCGCCATTCGCAACGGCCGAGCATTTTTGTTCGCTGGAGTTTCGGGCGCGGGCAAGACCACGATTTCGCGTCTCGCGCCTCCCGATGCGACGCTGCTCACGGATGAAATTTCTTATGTACGTAAGTGCGGCATGGGCTACCATGCGCATGGCACTCCGTTTACTGGAGAGCTAGCGCGGCTGGGCGCCAACTGTTCCGCGCCTTTGCAGGTTCTCTATCTCTTGCGCCAAGGCCCGGAAAACCGGATTGACGACGTACACCCCGTGCTGGCGGCACAAGCCTTGCTGCGCAATATTTTGTTTTTTGCTCGCGATGCGGAATTGGTGCAGTCCGTTTTCGAAGGAGCGTGCCAGTTTGTGGATCGGGTTCCAGTGCGGCGCTTGACGTTTCGTCCCGACGCTGCCGTTTGGGACTTGATAGGGCAAGCAGAATTACAATGACCGCTACTTACATAGCCCGCAGCTCCGCCATCGCTTCCCGCGTACTCGCCGGGGAGACGATGGTGATGTCCGTGGCGGACTCGACTTTCTTTACGCTGAATGAAGTGGCCAGCGCGATTTGGCAGGCGGCGGACGGGATCACTCCGCTGGAAGACATCGTCACGCGCTGCATTTGCCCCGAGTTTGAAATTGCGCCCGAGGAAGCGCTCACCGACGCGCGCGAGTTTGTACGTGAGCTTTCCGCGCATGGAATTCTGTTGCTGTCCGATCAGCCAATTTCTCCGCCGGTCGTGAACGCGGAGACCCGATGAGCCTTTTACACGAAATGAACGAAAAGGCGCTAGTTCACGGTATTCCGCTGAGCGTGCATATCGACGTCACCTATCGCTGCAATGAGCGCTGCGGGCACTGTTACCTTGACCACGACGACCATGGCGAAATGACCACGGCGGAGATCAAGAGCATTCTCGATCAGCTGGCTGCGGCAGGAACGTTCTTCTTGACCTTCAGCGGCGGCGAAGTTTTTCTCCGGCGCGATTTTCTTGAGCTTGTCGCCTACGCTCGCAAACTGCTCTTCAACGTAAAAGTGAAAACTAACGCGGTCATGATCCGGGAATTCCAAGCCCAGGAGTTGCGGCGGCTGGGTGTCGAGCAGGTCCAGATTAGCGTCTATTCCC
>JAYTQD010000419.1:0-9366 GCA_043746935.1 Acidobacteriaceae bacterium
TGCGGGATGCGGTACGATGCCATTTCGAAGAAGATGGCTTCTGACCAAAGGTGATGGCCGAATCTCGTAAGAGACTGCGTGAGAACTGGTGTTTCACCCACGGGTTTGACCTTGGGCTGGTTCGCGGCAGCGCAACTCCTTAACCTCGGGGGCTGAAGCCCCACGTTTTTTGGCGCAGAACGCGGGCCTGAAGGCCCACTCTACCGTGTCGGGTGGTGGAGAGGAAAAGCAAGTCCGTCTTCTGTCATCGACATTGTAGTTTCTCACGCACTCACTTAACCTCTTCCTGTGCTAGCATCAAAACTCGAATGTCTACTGGAAAACTGCAACTTATCCCACTGGGCGGGCTCGGCGAGTTCGGCATGAACTGCATGGCCGTGCGCTATGGTGACGACATCATCGTCATCGACGCGGGGCTTATGTTCCCGGAAGCCGAACTGCTTGGCGTTGACATCGTGGTTCCCGATATTTCTTATCTGATCGAGAATCGCAAGCATGTTCGCGGAATTTTCCTCACCCACGCGCACGAAGATCATATTGGCGGGTTGCCGTGGATTCTTACGGAATTGGATGTTCCTGTTTACGGAACAGAATTCACGCTCGCCTACGTAGAGGAGAAGCTTGAGGAGCACGAGCATCTGAATGATGCGGTGCTGAATGAGATCAAACCCGGCGAGCGGGTGAAGATTGGTGTGTTTACCGTCCATCCGATTCGCGTGACACATAGTTTGGTGGATTGCGTGGCGCTGGCGATTCATACGCCGCTGGGCGTCATTATTCATACGGGCGACTTTAAGATTGATCCGACGCCGACGGACGATCATTATTTTGATCTGCATGCTTTCGCGGAGTATGGGAAGCAGGGCGTGCTGGCGCTGTTGCAGGATTCGACGAATATTGAGCGCAAGGGTTATACGCCGAGTGAGCGGGCGGTGCGTCCAAAGTTTGAGGAGATTTTTGCCACCACCGAGCGGCGGCTCTTTATTTCGTGTTTTTCCTCGTCGATTCATCGCATCAAGCTGACGGTGGATCTGGCTTGGGAATATGGGCGGAAGATCGCGTTTATTGGGCGGTCGATGAATACGTCGGCGGAGATTGCGGAAGATCTTGGGTATCTGGAGATTCCCGAGGGGATGTTGCTGCATCCTGGGGATCTCAAGAGTCTGCCGCCGGAGCAGGTTTGCGTGTTGATTAGCGGTACGCAGGGTGAGCCGATGTCGGGGCTCTCGCGGGCTGCGGTGGACAATCATAAGCACGCGAAGATTGAGAAGGGCGACACGGTTGTGTTGTCGTCGCGCATTATTCCGGGGAACGAGAAGGCGATTTACCGCGTGGTGGATCACTTGTTCCGACGCCAGGCGCACGTGATTTACGACGATGGATCTTCGCCGCCGGTTCACGTTAGCGGCCATGCCAGCCAGGAAGAGCTCAAGCTGTTGATCAACCTGGTGAAGCCGAAGTATTTTATTCCCGTGCATGGCGAATACCGCCAGCTCAAGCTGCATGCGGAAATGGCGGCGTCGATGAAGAACTCGGTGGGGAACGTTATTTTGATCGAGAGTGGTGACGTGCTGGAGTTTGACGACAAGGGCGCGCGCAAGGCGGGCAAGGTCAACGTGGGGCGTGTGTGCATTGATTCCGGTTCGCGGACGGATGTGGTCGAGGACTTGGTCATTAAGGACCGTCGCCATATCAGCGAAGATGGCATCGTGTTGCCCATCATCGCGATCAATAAGCTGACGGGACGGGTTGAATCCGCGCCGGAGATTGTGACGCGCGGGTTTGCACCGGATCAGGATGGATTTGTCGCGGAGGCCCGCGAGATTGTGATGCAAACGCTGGAGCTTTCCAGCGCTGAGGAAAAAGCGGACTACGGCGTGATCAAGGAAAAAGTTCGCGCCGATCTGAAGCGCTATATCTCCAAGCAGACACAGCGGCGGCCGTTAATTATGCCGGTGATTCTGGAAATCTAAGGCTATTGCAGAAGTAAGAAGTCAAATTGCAGAAGTAAAAACGTACATCTTGATCTTTCGTTTCATGGAAAAACGGTTTTACTTCTGCAATCTGACTTCTGCGATCTGAAATTATTCAGAATGGTCACCCTCGATGACATTCGCGCCGCGCAGGTCCGCATTGCTGGCGTAGCTGTTCGCACACCTCTGCTGCCGGTTCCACTGATTGAGCAAAAAAATAGTCCGCATCCGGAGCTCTGGCAACTTTTTGCCAAGCCGGAAAATCTGCAGCCCATTGGCGCTTTTAAACTGCGCGGGGCTTACAACAAAATCGCCGCACTGACGGAAGAGGAGCGCCGACGCGGAGTGATTACCTACTCCAGCGGCAATCACGCCCAGGGCGTGGCCTATGCCGCGCGGGTTTTGGGAACGAAGGCCGTCATCGTGATGCCCAGCAATGCGCCTGCCATCAAACGCAACGGCACGGCCGCGCTGGGAGCGGAAATTGTCACCGTCGAATCCGGTAGCGAAGAGCGCAGGCTCCGCGCCGAGGAGCTGGCTGCGAAGCACGGCTACGCCATCGTGCCACCCTTCAACGATGAGTTGGTGATTGCCGGCCAGGGAACGATGGGGCTGGAGATTCTGGAAGACTTGCCGGACGTGGAAACTGTACTCGTGCCGCTTGGCGGCGGCGGGATGCTCAGCGGAATTGCGGCGGCTCTGAAGCTAGCCGCGCACCATCCCGTGAAAGTCATTGGCGTCGAGCCCGAATTTGCCGCCGACGCGCAAGCGAGTTTTCGTGCCGGGCACATCGTGGACTGGTCTGCCGAACAAGTCACGCGAACGCTGGCGGATGGGCTGCGTACGCAGAGTTTGGGCGATATCACCTTTGCCCACATCCGGCGATTCGTCGACGACATCGTCACCGTGAGCGAAGAGGAAATTCGCGAGGCAGTGCGAAGGCTCTCCGCGAATCCCAAGCTTGCCGCGGAACCCAGCGGGGCTGTGGCTGTGGCCGCTTTTCTTTTCCACCGCCAGGAATTACCGCAGACCACGCGCAATGTCGCTATCCTCAGCGGCGGCAATATCGACCCTATGCTGCTCGCGGAAATCCAGAACGAGCAGCCCATGAGCCCCCGCAGCCTGCAATGAGCTCCGCCTTGCTTCCGGCGCATTCTTCCCTCAGAATTGAAGCATGCGTAGCGTCCCAGTCTCCCTATTCGTCCTAGCTACCCTCGCTCTATCCACTCTCGCTTCGGCCACCACGTATGATCGCGCCGCGATGATCCGTGCGGCCGTTATCTACGTTTCGCCGGACGCCAAGTCATCCAAGCTTGGACAAATTGAACGCGGGCAGGAACTCGTCGTGCTGGAGGCGAGCCGCGAATGGCTCCATATCACGGCTGAACTTGGCGAGGAAAAGACGGTTACCGGATGGATTCTCGGGAAAGGCGTGATTCGCGCCTCGACGCCCAATGGCGACCGGATCCTTTATGGTGAGGCTATCGACTCGGAAGACCAGGCCAGTCGGCGCGGCGGTCGCAAGAAAGCCGGCGACGATGCCGCCCGGCTCTATTACCGGACTTCCGAATACTTTCCCAACTCTCCGCTCGCCCCCGAAGCGCTCTACCGCGCCGCCGACGACAAGTGGCAGATCGAAAAAGAAGACGTGATGTCGCGTCCATCCGCGCGCGAGCAAGATCCCGGCCTGCGCGGCCAGATGGATGACCACTGGATGAAGGAAGTGATCAAGAAATATCCCACCACCAAGTGGGCCGACCTTGCCGCGTTCCATTTATTAGACAACAAACTCTGCGGCGATTGGGAAGGCACTTCCAAATGCCCCAACAAGGAGTCTGAGCTGTACGAGAAATATGCGGAGGACCGGCCGCAGTCTCCGGCTGCGCCTGAGGCCCTATACAAGGCGGCATGGCGGCGCGCGGCGTTGCTGGAAATCTATAAGACGGAAGCCGAGCCAAAGAAGTCGGCTGAGGCGAAAACCGCTTCCGCCGCGCTGTGCCAGCGCATTTTGGACAAGTACCCGCAGAGTGAATTTGCCAACCGCGCGCAGCGTCTGCTGTACGATTTGGAGCAAGAAATTCCTGTCTACGGCAACTCGTTGGAGTAAACTGGCTGCCGGATTTCAATAACCTTGAGGCCTCCTTGATTATGTTAAAGATGTTTTTTTTGATCGCGGTATCGTTCGCCATCTGTACGTCTACATTTGCCCAGTCTCCGCAGGCTGGCTTTGACGGCAAGAGTTGGTGGGAGGACGTGAAGGTTCTTGCGGACGACAAACTGGAAGGCCGCGAAACCGGCAGCACCGGACTGCACCACGCCGAAGAATACGTCGTGGATCAACTCAAGTCCTTGGGAGTGAAACCCGCGGGCAGCGAGGGATACTATCAGCCCGTAAAGTTTGTGGTGCGGGAAATCAGCGAGAAGGATTCCAGCCTTGCGCTGGTTCGCGAAGGCAAAGACGAGCCGCTTACGCTCGGCGAAGAGGCCTTTTTCAATACCCGCATTAAACTCGCTCCAGAAATGGAAGCGGCACTGGTGTTCGTGGGCTACGGACTGAATATTCCGGAAAAGAGCTACAACGACCTGGAAGGGCTGGATCTCAAGGGAAAGATCGCTGTGATGGTATCCGGCTCTCCGGCGTCCATCCCTGGCGCGCTGGCCTCGCATTATCAAACCGCCGCTGAACGCTGGAAAACTTTGAAAGCCGCGGGCGTGGTAGGCGTCATCGGCATTCCGAATCCAGCTTTCATGGATATTCCCTGGTCGCGGATCTCGCTGAACCGCACGCACCCGAGCATGGATCTCAAGGGTGAAGAGTTCAACGAGACCGAAGGTGAAAAAGTCTCCATCACGTTCAACCCGGCGCACGCGGAGATGCTCTTTGCGGGTACGGGGCATACATTCGAAGAGATCGCCGCTCTCGCGAAAGACCGCAAGCCGTTACCGCGATTCGCTTTACCGCCCACGATTCGCGCTAAAGCGCGGATTATGGAACATGAGGTTGTTTCGGATAATGTTGTTGCGAAACTGGAAGGATCGGACCCGGCGCTGCGCGGGGAATACGTTGTTCTTTCCGCACACATTGACCATATAGGCATTGGCGAACCGATTGATGGCGACAAGATTTACAACGGAGCCATGGACAACGGGTCCGGCAGCGCGCTGTTGCTGGATTTGGCGCGATCGTTCCATAAATCACCTGTGCCGCTGAAGCGCTCAATTCTGTTCGTGTGGGTGACTGCGGAAGAGAAGGGCTTGCTTGGGTCCAAGTATTTTGCCGCGCATCCGACGGTGGAGGCCCGTTCCCTCGCTGCCGACATCAACACCGACATGTTCCTGCCCATTGTGCCGTTGAAGATTCTTACCGTGTACGGACTCAACGAGTCGTCACTCGGCGATAATATCCGCAAAACGGCGGAGTCTTTGGGCGTGCGGATTCAGGATGATCCGGAGCCGGTGCGAAATCTTTTTATCCGCAGCGACCAGTACAATTTCATTCGGCATGGGGTTCCCTCGCTCGCCGCCAAGGTGGGAGCTGATCCTGGAAGTCCCGAGCAGGCCATTTTCAAGGAGTGGCTGACCAAGCGTTACCATGCTCCCTCTGACGATACGGCTCAGCCTGTGGACTTGGCGGCAGCGGCCAAGTTTGAGGAAATTATGCGCGCGTTGACGGTTACCGTTGCGAATGAAAACCAGCGTCCGGCGTGGAAGGCGGATAGTTTCTTTCGGCGCTACGCGGCGAATTGAGTATGAGAGACGGTTGCGGGAAAAATCAAATTCGTTACCTCGGAGGCTAAAGCCCCGTATTTTTTATACTCGAATGTCACGGCTGAAACCGTGACCTACCCAAACCGTTCCGACACAAACCATTTGTGAGACCAGTTCTGGTTAGAGTTGCCCTAGGGAGGTTGTTTGAACGACTACTTGCTCGCTCTCATTCTTGGAATCATCGAAGGACTCACGGAGTTCTTGCCGGTAAGTTCGACCGCGCACTTGCGGATAGCCGAGGCGTTGCTGCACATCAGCCTCTCCGACGGATACTGGAAGATGTTTTCCATCGTCATTCAGCTTGGGGCGATTCTGTGTCTGCCGGTTTATTTCTGGGGCCACATCGTCAAGCTCTTTTCGACGTTCCCACGCGGTTCGCACCGGGATCGCACCATCTTCACGCATCCGCTTGGGCTGGTCGCACTGGCGACTGTGGTAACCGGGATTCCCTCGTTCGCACTCCTTAAGGTGATTGGCAAGAACCTGGAAAATCTCCGCGTCATGGGAGCCGCACTCCTCATCGGCGGCATCGTCATGTGGATTATCGACGTGCAGAAAGCTCCCTGGGAAAAAGCTGGTCAAGGAGCCAAGGACAGTCCCATCCACACCTGGAGAATGGATGACATGGGGTCGGCGCAAGCTCTCTGGATCGGCGCGTGCCAGATTCTTTCCGCTGTCTTCCCGGGGACATCGCGCTCCATGTCAACCATTGCCGGCGGTCAGCTCTGGGGCATGTCGCGCGCGGCGGCGCTGGAATTTTCTTTCTTTCTCTCCATGCCCACGATGGCCCTCGCGACCGGATTAACGCTCTGGAAGTCCGTCATGGGCAAGAGTGGAAACGCGATCGGAGTTTCACAGATTGATGCCCACCAATGGGTGCTGTTGGCCATCGGCTTTTTCGTGTCGTTTATAATCGGCTACGCGTCGGTCGCCTGGTTCATGTCTTGGGTACGCCGACGCGGATTTGCTCTCTTCGCGCTCTACCGCATCGCATTGGGAACTGCCGTGCTCGTACTCTTACACGCGGGAAAGCTAGCAGCGAGCTAGAGGAGGCAGAACCCAAGTCGCCATCCCCTAGCCCAAGCTGAGGTAGTCCGGCCTCAGCTTTCTTGGCATAATTAAGAGGCTCTGGTGTAGTTCTGTCTCCCGGCACGGCTGTCTTTGCCGGAGGGCGAAATACGCCATTATGAAAGTTATCTCGAAAGCATTCACCCCGACCGGCAACCGGCGGCTCAATGAGCTGATCGGCTTCGTGTTGTTCGTCTTCGCAGGCCTCCTTTTCCTCGCGCTTGTTTCGTATTCGCCGCAAGATGCCTCCTGGAATAGCTCCGCCAGCAGCGTGGTGCGCGGCTCTGGCAACTGGATTGGCATGGTGGGCGCCTACGGAGCGGATTTATCCTTCCAGGCGTTTGGACTGGCCGCGTTCCTGATTCCCGTTTTTCCGGCGATCCTTGGCGTGCGCTGGTTTCGCTCGCGGCGGGTGGCGACGCCGGTTGCCAAGATTCTTGGCGTGGCTTCGTTGCTGCTGTTTGTTCCGGCATTGCTGGGCTTGTTGCCTGGACATTTTCGTTGGCTGCACGTGATTCCCTTGGAAGGATTGCTGGGGCGCATTCTGGGGGATTTTCTTGTTCACTACTTGAATCTTGTGGGCGCGTACATTGTGTGCGGTGCCTTGGTGGCTGTGGCGCTGTATTTGACTACGGCGTTTTCGTTTTCTTCGATGCATCTGTGGCTGCCGACGCGGTTCGCCTTTGTGCAGGCGTTGTGGCAGAGATGGGAAGATTGGCAGCGTACACGCGCTAAGAAACGCGACCAGGAAGAACTGGATAAGCGCCGTGCACAGAAGCCTGTTGTTACTGCGAAACTAGTTCCGGCGAAGCAAGTTGATCCAGAACCGCTTGTGGCCCCCCGAGTCCCTGCAACTACTTCGGCCTATGCCATGGGCACGGCACCCGCTCCAGCCGGGCGCACTGGTATTGAGCGCATGTTGGAGGAGAACAGCCAAGCAGCCGCGGGCGATGCCCCAGCCGTCACCAGCCGTGCGGATACCGGAGCGCAGCCCAAAACAACTTTGCCGCGCATGGCTGGCACTTTCAAGCTACCGCCGAGCAGCTTGCTCACTCGTCCGGATGAGCAGCATGCGGTCAATGAAGAGGCGCTTAAGGTTCTGGCAGTCACGCTGACCGAGAAATGCGCCGAGTTTGATGTGCACGGGCAGGTCACGCAGATCAATCCCGGCCCGGTGGTAACCACGTTTGAGTTCAAGCCCGATGCTGGCATTAAGTACAGCCGCATCACGGGCCTGGGCGACGATCTTTGTCTTGCGCTGCGAGCTGAGAGCATTCTCATTGAGCGCATGCCGGGGAAATCTACCGTTGGCATTCAGGTTCCGAATCACGAACGAGAGATTATCTGGCTACGGGAAGGCATTGAAGCCCCGGAATTTACCGGCGGAAAATCGAAAATCACGCTCAGCCTGGGTAAAGACATCAACGGGCGCATCGTGGTGGCGGATCTGGCTTCCATGCCTCACTTGCTCATTGCTGGCTCGACGGGCGCGGGTAAGAGCGTGGCCGTGAACGCCATGATCATGTCGATTCTGTACAAATCGACGCCCGACCAGGTCCGCATGATTCTGGTGGACCCGAAGCGCCTGGAGTTGGGCGTTTACGAGGGCATTCCCCACCTTTACACGCCGATCATTACCGAGCCGAAACAAGCCGCTAACGCCCTGCGCAATGCTGTGCGTGAAATGGAACGCCGCCTTAAGTTGCTGGCGGCCAAGGGCGTACGCAATATCGATCAGTACAACCGCCTATTTGACCAGGACACGCCTAGCCTCTTTGAAGACGCTGAGGAAGAGAAACCGATTCCCTACCTGGTCATCATCATTGACGAACTTGCTGATTTGATGATGCTGGATTCCAGCAACGTTGAGGAGTCGATCACGCGGCTGGCGCAGATGGCGCGTGCCGTGGGTATCCATTTGGTATTGGCTACGCAGCGGCCTTCGGTGGATGTCATTACTGGCCTGATCAAGGCGAACTTTCCGGCGAGAATTTCTTTCCGCGTGGCCACGAAGGTGGATTCGCGAACGATTTTGGATGCGAACGGCGCTGAATCTTTGCTGGGGCGCGGCGATATGCTGTACCTGCCTTCCGGCTCGGCCAGGGTACACCGCTTACACGCTCCGTTCGTCACGGAAAAGGAAATTGCCGCCGTGGTGGAATTCTGGCGACAGCAAGGCACTGCGGAATACCAGGAGCACTTTCTGCAAGCGCCGAAAGATGAGCGCGGCAACGTGGAATCGGGCAGGGATGGCGGCGATGCGGATGGTGACGGCGACCCCATGTACGAAGATGCGGTCCGCCTGGTGCTGGAGTTCGGTAAGGCTTCAACGTCGCTCCTACAGCGCCGTTTGCGCATCGGCTATGGCCGCGCTGCACACCTGATCGACTTGATGGAAAACGACGGAATCGTCGGAGCAGCGGACGGCCCCAAGCCTCGCGAAGTCTTGAAGCGTCCTGATTGGATTACAGAAGTGGAACAGTCGCTGCGGTAGGATGGCGTTCTTGCTGTGACTAAGGCGCAGCCTTCACGAAGGTTAACGTAGCGGGAAGCGTAA
>JAYTQD010000420.1:0-1246 GCA_043746935.1 Acidobacteriaceae bacterium
TCAACGGGTTCGACCGCGCCATCATCAGCAAGAACATCTGGGCCATGAAAGTCTTGCCGCCGCCAGATTTGGCCATGAACAGCATGTTGGCGTCGCCCATCGAAGAATCATAGGGAGAGAAAGGGATCAACTGGCGGTACGGTGTTTCAAGCAATATCAGCGGCGATTGGACAGTACCCCGCCAGGGTGTCTCGATGGGCAGCAGATCCGCCGCGTGCAGCGTGAGTGCGCTCATCTCGCGTTGATTGGGTGCGCCAGGCCAAGTCTGGCTGATCTAGTGAGATGAAAGGAGCTCACCATGTGAATTACCCATTCGACTTGTAGCCAATCGAGCGTGGAACGGAGCAATCCGTTTGGCGAAGCCTCGAAAGGCGAACCTGTGAGCCGCAGCGCAAGCGAACCCGTTTCGGCCTCGTTACGCGATGGAAGTGGCCAGTCCGCCTGATCGGATGAAGCCTGAGATCGGCGATGAAGTAATGGGTAGAAGCAGTCGCCGGACTTCCCGGGGTGAGAGGGGGCAGCGCGCAGGGACAGATCAGTTAGGAACCTGGGAGGCCCGGTAGGGGTGCGGCGTGGTAACACGCAGCAACCGCCAGCGGGAATCAATAACCGTGAGCGGCCCGTGCCGGGATTCGGAGAGGCCCATAGTAGCGAGGAAGCGGCTAATCACCGTGGAGCGAAGGGGCCTTGCTGGAAACAAGCAGAAAGTAAGAGGAAAGGAGAACCGCTTGGGAGAACCCACTACGGAAGAACCGACGCCACGCGGAGCGCAAAGCAAGGCGGGGATGCCGGAGAAACTCTCTTTGCTGAGACAGAAGCTGCATCAGAAGGCGAAGCAGGAGCCGCAGTTCCGGTTTTATGTGCTGTACGACCGGATCTATCGGCGGGACACACTGGAAGAGGCATGGAGGCGGGTGCGCGCCAACCAAGGCGCACCGGGCGTAGACGGCGTTTCAATCCAACAGATTGAAGCGCGGGAAACGGGCGTGAGCGGCTTTATTGGAGAAATCCAGGAAGCTCTGCGCAGCAAAACCTACCAGCCGCAACCAGTGCGCCGCGTATACATACCGAAAGCCAACGGAAAGAGGAGACCACTGGGAATTCCGACGGTGCGAGATCGAGTGGTGCAGATGGCAACCCTGCTTATTCTGGAACCGATCTTCGAAGCTGACTTTGAAGATTGCTCCTATGGGTTCCGTCCCAACCGCTCGGCGCATCAAGCGCTGGAGGAGATCCGCACTCATCT
>JAYTQD010000421.1:0-1246 GCA_043746935.1 Acidobacteriaceae bacterium
TCCGCTCCTACCTCTCCACATTGCGTAAACAGGGGCGCAACATCTTCCATGCCCTCACGCTCACCTTTCAAGGTCATCCACCAGACCCTCTGCCTTCCGGGTAAGCTGAATAGTTACCTCGGCACTTAGGATCTACGCCAATAAAACAATAGCGAAGCACCTTGTTCTTTCAGCCAGGCCAGCATTCGTGTCGGAACGATTTGCTGAGATTATCGCTGCTTGGCTTTCGATTCTGACACCTAACGCGCCGATGAGCGGCGCTGAAGCGCGCAGCGCGGAAGCGTCCGCTCCATTGGCTTGTTAGGCGTCAGACTCAGTTTCTCCGTTGGTTTGACTTTCGCAACTCGAATCAGAATTATGGAAATCGCTCGTAGGCAGTTATTGAATCCAAGTGTGTCATCCAGTCCAGTCGTTCGGCGGTTTGAATTAGCATAGTCGGGGATAGCAAATTGGGATCGTCGAGGGTTGCCGACTGAATTTCGACCACGCCAGGGAGAAGCTCGGCGTTTGTGTAAAACATTCCAGTTCCGCAATCACCACAAAAGCTTCGCATGGCAGTCCCAGATGAATTTATGGTCTTCATTTGTCCTTTCGTAACGCTTACATGCGATTCCGGAAACTCTGCCCAAGAGACCATCGGTGCGCCCGAACTTCGTCGGCAATCTACACAATGACAGATGGACACAGAATTGGGCGTCCCTGTCAGCTCGTAGTGGATTGCTCCGCATTGACATTGGCCGTGATACTTCATGGTTGCGTCGCCTTAGGTTCGATTGGTTCTCTGAATCTAGCCGGGCGGAGAACGTGTGGCAACCGGCCGCGCTAGTGCGAGGCAGAGCTCCTATTTCTGACGCCTAACGCGCCCTTGAGCGGCGCCGACGTGCGCAGCACGGAGGCGTCCGCTCCAAGGGCTGGTTAGGCGTCGGATCGGGAATTAGATCTGTGCTTTGCTTCTTGGGTGTGCGGCTTTCCATGCAATGCTCTCCATTATTTTCGACCATTTGTACGAGGTTCGAGCGCTGCGGACAAGCCCCTTCAATTCCGATAAGTGGCCTTTCGTCCATCGGGCACGCCAAGCAACTGAACTGTGGCGCCCTACCGCTCACCGAAACCGGTGCGCTTCGGCCTCCAATGTTCTAACGAGACTCACCCCAGGTGCTGCGGTGTTGGCCCTTCCCGCATCAGCGCCCCCAGTTGAATTTGGTCAATCAGTCATGGCTCAGGCCGAGCCTTGCCGGTGACACAG
>JAYTQD010000422.1:0-3497 GCA_043746935.1 Acidobacteriaceae bacterium
TGCGGGCTACATCACCGAGAGGTACCTCGTGGGTCAGCGTTGCCACTTCCCAGAGCGGCCTTTCGCCTTGGGCATAGGTAAACAACTCCCCGCCATTGAGGTGCTGCTCCTGGGCTAGGGGCTGCCGGGAGGCGTGTTCGGGATGGCTTTCAAACGAGTACACCTGCGGCTGGGCGCTGACGCTGGTACCTGCCTGTCCCAACGCGGTTGAGGCACATAGAACGCATATCGCAAACAATGCTGTCTTCATCGGATTGATCTCCAAATTACCGGGGTCTGATCCCTATTCCGTGCGGGTGCTGTATGGGAAGAAGCAAGCTCGATACCAAATCGAACCCATAACCTATTCCTTTTCAATGGGATCCAAACCCGGCCCGATTCCCATAGCGCAATTGTTTGCACACTTTGGGTGGGAAGTCTCTGAAAGCGCTCCAATCAGCAGATTTCAGCTACTAATTCAGGTGGCTGGGGAGTTCTGGCGGCTTCAGCGTGGTCAGGGAAAGCAGGTCCAGCGCGACTCCCCTCCACAGGACGCTTACATGCAGATGCGGGCCGGTGACCCGCCCCGTGGCACCGGATTCGCCGAGTTTTTGGCCGCGCTCAACTCGGTCGCCTTCGTGTACGGCAAACTTCGAGAAGTGCATGTAGATGGTGGAGAGTCCCTGGCCGTGATCCAGAATCACGCAGTTCCCTTCGTAGAACAGCTCGCGGGCGAGAACTACCGTTCCCGAATTTGAGGCGAGGACCGGCGTGCCCGGAGCGGCGCGGAAATCGACGCCGTGGTGTTCGCTGAGCAGTTGTCCATTGAAGACACGGCGCACGCCGAAAGTCTCGGTAATGAGGGAGTCGAGCGGTTGAGTAAAGTTTCCCGACCAGAGAGCGTGCGGGCTGGTCGCGTTGTAGGCCGCTGTCTTGGCAGCCTTCTCCTGGTCAATGCGCTTCAGGGTTTCCGGATCCGGACTCGTAAAACGCCCTTCCACTGTGAGCGGCTTGGGAGCGGCAATGGTTTGGCGCTTCACAATCGCGACGCGGATTTTTTGCGAGAAGTGCACAGGAGATCCCGTTGCGGATTTTCCTTCCAGCTCCAACAGATACTGGCCCCGCTTTGTAGCAACCGCAGTGCCCGCAATGCCTACCCAAGTGCGCCCTTGATCAAGGGATTCAAACTCTACTTCGTGGTCGAGCCACTTGCCATGCAGTTCCGTGAGCTTCGCGGTCGCCGCAGCTTTGAAGATGCAGGCCGCTCCGTTGATGGGATGCGATGGCTGCGCTTCCACTTTGAGGCGGAGTGGCTTGGGAAGGGCACTGGCGGAGATACTCAAAAGAGCGAGCACGAAAAAGAGCGCAATTCGCCCACACAGCAGTGCGTAAAATTTGAGATTAGAAAACCTCATCTATTTTGCGATTCTAGCAGGCGTGGATGGCAGTATTGCCCTGCCCAGTATCAGTTTCCGGGTGGCCCGTCGCACTTATGAAATTGGTGAAGCCTCGACCTCTGCCTCACAGTGACTCACGGTGCAGCCGTCATCTGAGTCCAGCTTCCCACTTCACCCGCCTTTTCTGGGGTTAAATTGGGATCATCGGTGGTGCGATAGTTGCCGAAGCCGTCGGTGAAGTGATACTGACCCATATTGGAGAGCTGCGTCGTTCCGCCGGTGCTGGGATCGTTGACCGTATCGACGCCGCGGATCATGTCGTCCCAATGGTCGGCGGCGCTGCGCTTGCCGCCATCCCGCAGATAACTGTCGTCCACACCGGGGCTGGAGCGGAAGGCCTCTTCCTGCTTGTCAAAGTTCGCCTGGAAAGCGGCCTGTTGCCTCATCGTCTGTTGCATGATCGCTTGCGCCGCGCGGAGTTGATCATCGCTTTCCTTCATCTTCGCATTGAAGTCGGCCTCCATCTTGTCGCTGATCGCCTTGGAGAGCCGGGCCCATTTCGGATTTACATAGATGGACTTGGCGATCACACAAAACATCGGCATGCGCTTGTCGAGAGTGCCGGCGGGTGCGCGAAAGCTTTGCAGAGCCCGGAATCCCCAGTTGGTTTGCTTGATCATGCCTGGGTTCACTCCCGCGTTCGCCCCTTGCGAGATGTAGTAAACGCCAAAAAAGGCCTCTTCGACGGGTCGGCCGTTCAGGTCGTAGCCGATCTTGATGGCAACGCCGTGCTGGTTGGGCCACGGGTCCAGGTGCAGGACCTTGGCCAGGTCCGGCAGATCCTGTTGTCCAAGCCATTTCAAATTCGTGACATCGGGGCGAACCTTCAGGATGAATTTTGCCATTGCCTGCATCGGAGGAATCGGAGGGGAGGAAAAAGCGCCCATGGGCATGCGCTCACCCGGTTCCAGTTTGCGGCTTTTGTCGTATTGCCTGAATTGAGGCGCAACTTCGATGAAATCAAAGCGCAAGAGCGGGTATTGGAAAAAAGCCTCTGCATTGTCGGGATTCTCCGAATGATAGGAAATGATAAGGGGGTTCTCGATCCAGCCATAGTGCCACTCCATCTTGCTCTCGAACTGCCACTTCTCGGGCAGGTGAATGGTGGCGGCGCGCATTCCGCCATGTTCTGTATCCGTGATGACGCGCTCCACGAACTTTTCTCCGGCGGTGGCTGGACCGCCTTTGGGTGCGGGAGCCGGTTTTGTCTTGGAGGTCGCAGCCGAGGAACTGGCAGCGGCTCCAGCTGAGCCGGACGTTGCCGCGGGGGCACTGGGCGCGGCGCCAGAGACATTGGTTCCGGAAGCGGGCGATGCACTGGAAGCGCTGGGCGCAGAACTACTACTACTTGGGTTCGCAGCCAGCGCGGCGGCCTGTTTGCACCGGTCGGACAGCGAGTCCTTATGCTCCTTGAGGCACGCAACGATTCTGCCTCCGCCCGGTTGCACTCCCGCGCACAGCTTCTGTGCATCCTCTGCGCAGGCGGCGCGAATCGCAGCCAGTGTCGGCTGATCCTGGGCCAGCGCGGATTGCGCCGCTGTGGCGGCGCAAACAACGAGTAGTATCCTTAAGCTTCTCATAGCAAACCTCGCCTCAAAGTGCTGATCAAAGTACTGATCAAAAAATCGCGTTCAGCATAAGCCGAATTGCTAAATACTGTATCAGGTAGGTCAACGAGGTCGCCTCAGTTGACCGGCGGTTCTTGCGGTCCACAAACGGGCTTGTGGGAGGCGAAAGATGAAATCCGGCTCGTATCGTCGGCAAACCGGAAATCCCACCCCTTATCCGCTACTCCTCGGCTTTACAGATGCTCCACGCGACACGTATAAAGGCTTGCTAACCACTTGGGGTCAATTGCGTGTTTCTGTTCCGCCGGACAACTGCTCGGGGCTTGGTTCTGGCTCCACTTCTGCTGGCCGCATTCTCGCTATTCATCGTGGCGGAGCTGTGCGCGGAGAAGATCGCCTCGATTCATCCGCAGGGCTACGTTACGGATTTGGCTGGCGTGGTCGACGAGGAGACCACGGCCCGCATTGAAGCGTTGTGCACTGAAGTTGAGCA
>JAYTQD010000423.1:0-9274 GCA_043746935.1 Acidobacteriaceae bacterium
GCGGCGGCAAAGGTGTCATCAACGTCAAGACTACGGAACGCAACGGTAAAGTCGTCAGCATCTCGCAGGTCGGTGAGGATTCGGACGTGATGATCATCAGCCAATACGGCAAGATTATCCGTACGGAAACGAAACAAATCCGCGAAGCCGGACGCTCGACCCAGGGCGTTCGTCTGCTCAACCTCGAAGCCGGAGACAAAGTAGCGGCAACATCGCTGATTGCTCCGGAAGAGCCGAACGGAAATGGGGATACGCCGCTGTTGCAGTAGGATGGCGCGTCATCAAAATATGTAACCGAAAATCGGCCTGGCTCTTAGGCCGATTTTTTACTGCGAGCGTATACTCCTGCCATGCTGGCACTTTTGTTCGTCACTGCCGCTGCTCTGGCCGCGCCCTGCACTACGGCGAGTCCGAGTTGTACGGAATGGATTCAAGCGCCAGGGCAGGAATCGCGGGTGCTCGTCTACCGTACGTATCCGTTGGCGACCCGCAACGAGAACATCACGCGTGCTCTCATTTTTGTGCATGGCATCAATCGCGATGCCGACAATCACTTCCGCACCGTCCTGGCAGCGGCATTCCTTGCGGGTGCTCTCGACGATACCGTCATCATCGCGCCGCGCTTTGCATCCAGCAGCAGCGCTCCCGGAAATGAGAGTGGGGATTGCCACGATCCGTTGGCCCCGAACGAAGCCAACTGGATCTGTCAGGCGCAGCGGCCCGATACCTGGCGATCCGGCGGCCCTGAGATTGGTCCCGCGACAGAAAAAGACAAAGTCACTTCCTTCGACTTTGCTGACGAAATAATTCGCCGGCTCGCGCAGAAAGACATATTTCCAAATTTAAAGAAAATTGTTGTTGCGGGCCATTCCGCGGGCGGCCAGTTCGTGATGCGCTACGAGATGTCGAGCCCGGTGCCCGACTCGGCGAGAATACCAATCTCCTACGTCGTCGCCAATCCTTCGTCCTATGCGTACCTGGATACCCTGCGGCCCACGGCAAACGCATTGCCAGCGACCATCGCGCCGGGTTTCACGCCACCCGTTCCCGCTACACCGCCCGCGCCCTTTGTTCCGTTTTCCGATGCTAAGAACTGCACCGGCTATAACAACTGGCCTTACGGACTCAAGAATCGCAGCGGCTACGCCGCCCGGATCAACGACGACCAATTACAGAAACAACTTGTGAACCGGTCGGTTACGTACCTACTGGGCGAGGTGGATATTCTCCCTCTCGGCATCTTCGATACATCGTGCCCGGCGATGGCGCAAGGTACAACGCGACTAGCGCGTGGCCTCGCGTTCGGAAAGTACGTCAAAGAAATTTACGGCGCGCAGCACGCAACGGTAGTTGTTCCGTTCTGCAGCCACAGCGCGCGCTGCATGTTTACGGCGGATATAACTTTGCCCCTGATCTTTCCGAAGTAACAGGCTCTAGGCTGCGGACTTCAATAAATCTTCCTTGGCAAGTTTGCGTGCAAGATCAAGGATTTTTTTCTCGCTGAAATGTGGTTTTATTTCATGCACATTCCGGGCAAGTTCGCTGAGTTTCGGTTTTTTCCGCTGTCCGTGTGCTTCACGATCCACGTAAATAATGGTGCCAAGAAGTTCTAACTCAGCGCTGCTCTTGTATTGACCAAAGTGCTCGACAACCCACGTCACATCTTTGTCGTGCTGCTTAAGGAACTTGGCTGCCTTCTTTTCTACTCCCTTTGCCTTTGTGCCTGGTTTGATCTTGTACCCGTAGCCACCGGAGTAAAGTTCTAACTCGCTCGTTACGGCATCAAGCGCCTCAGCCCCAGCCAAGTCAGCCAGAACTTCAGAATCAAACGGGCCATAAGAGTAAAGCGTGAACCGATACGCCAAGGGCACATTTCTCAAAATCTGCAAGAAGTACAAATACTTCATGAGCGCAGTGCGGCCGATATAGCCGCTTGCGGATTTTCCAGCCAAAAACGAAATCAGAGCAATTCGATCTTCACGAAGGACTAGCATGCTTCCTCACCTCCCGGACGATATTCATTGCGTTATCTACGTCCTCGGGCTTCGCATACAAAAAAACTTGGTTGTTGGCGCCAAGGTTTTTAACAACTGTTGAGTGATGTGACAGTGGCTGCACCGAACGAGGGTCAGTGGTGTCAACCACCGGAATATCTGGACGCCCCGTCTTATACCAACTCTTTGACGCAGGTTCTTCTGCTGCAAGCAAATTACCCAACCTTCGCTTCACCTTTACGACCAGTTTCAGTTCTTCTTGAGTTGAGACTTCTGATGTATAAAAAATCCTACGGTAGTGACTTCGACTTGCCAATCGCCGGCCATGCTCGCCACCTTTGCCTTCGGCGAGCAGGCCCAAAACCTTCCAATCGTCCCATAGCAGGAATTTTTTCAGTTGGCTACCCACTGGACTCGGGAATCGATGTCCAGGAAGCAATTCCCGCATTGTTTCACGTAGGTGTACATCATAGGCAACACGAGTCTTATGGAAATAAACCTGGGTAAACATAAAATACCTAGCCAAGACAAGAGCTTCAGCGGCGTGTACTCCTCCTACGGAAATCCCGAGCTGGGGCGGATGGCCGTCCGGGCTGGGAATCGCCCTGATTGTGGCTACGAGCCTCTCTAAATCGAACCGCCCGTACTGGACTCCGATGTGATATGAGTCTCGAAGCAAGTAGTCCATCTTGTCGGCATCCATCTGGCTGTCGATCAAATCCCGCCAAAAAATTCGTTGTTTCGCTTTGGCACTCCCCTCAAGGAGGGCAGCCACATCGTCGGCTTTGAAATCATAGTTTGCGTTGAGGGGATGATCCTCTATGGCATCTTTCAGCACTGAGCGTATGATCCCTGCCGAGTAGTGCTCATGTGCAAAAAGCGCCCCATTATCTTGCTTAGGGAAAAGCTCTTCTGATCCGTGGGAAAAAGGCGAGTGTCCTATGTCGTGCAGAAGCGCCGCAAATCTGACCAACTGCCTGTCTCGTCTTAGCCCATCATCGTTGTAGGCGAGCTCGGATTTCAGTGTGTCAGTTGACCTGTCCAGAATAGCGTCATATAGCCTTGCCGCCGTGTGCATGACACCCAGCGAATGCTCGAATCTTGTGTGCATCGCGCCTGGATATACGTAGTCTGTCCAAGCGAGCTGCCGTATTCTACGAAGCCGCTGAAATGCTGGCTGCGATATCACGGTCCACTCCCAATCATTCAAGGGAATAAACCCGTGGATGGGACAGCGAACTTCATACGTGCGATGGCTATTACTCACCGCATCCACAGTAATGGAATTATAGGCGAAGAAAATACGAATGTCCATAGAAACCTTAAGCAATCGAGGTTTCTTGGACCAAAACGGTAAACCATAGGTTTTAGCGAGTCCGACGGCTCCCTAGTGCATCTGCCTCAACGGCTTAAATAACGGCGGCCCCAGCATCTCCATTCCATATTTCGCAAACATGGCCGCCATGGTTTTCTCCGCATTGGCAGCATCCGCTTTCGACATCGCAGTTCCCATCTCTTCAAAGAAGTTCTCAAAGCCACCTGGCTGGCACACCAGGATGAGCTTGCTTTCGGTCGTTGCCATGTTGGCCCAAACGTGAGGTATCCCGCGCGGCAACCAGATGCTCGCGCCCGCCGGCAGAGTATGTTCTTCGCCATCCGCCTTAAAAAGAAATTCTCCAGACAGAACGTAGTACCACTCGTCTTCGCGGTGATGCACGTGGAGGTAAGGCCCGGTCTGCGGCAGCGCGCTCAGCTCAAACGCCGTCAGCGCTCCTCCCGTATCCTCGCCCGTCAGCTTGCAGGGGCTTAGCTTCAACTGGGATGGCGTGGAAAACGCGAAACGACTCTCGCCGGATTTTGCTACCGAGACCTTTCCAGTCACAGCAGTTTGTCCACGCAGCAGCGGAGCCACGGAGGCGAGGCCAAAAGCATAGAGAAGGTTACGGCGGTTGATGTTCGACATGCCGCGCAATATATCATGGGCACAGGTCAGTCGCAATCGCAGAAATCATCCGTGGAGTCCATCATGAGCCAAAGTGCAACGATGTTGACCAAGGTCTCTCTCTCCGAAAAGTTTTCTCTCTTCCAAGACCACTTCTCCCCCAAAATCGCGGGCGAACTCAACGATTCCTACGTCAAACTGGTCAAGCTGCAAGGGGAATTCGTTTGGCATCATCACGACCACGAAGACGAAATGTTTCTGGTGGTGAAGGGATGTTTGTTCATGGGCCTGCAAGACGCGGGTGGCGCCGAGCGCGAGATCGCCATTCATCCGGGCGAGTTCATCATCATTCCCAAGGGCATGGAACACAAGCCCCGCGCCGACGAAGAAACCCACATCGTGCTGCTGGAGCCTAAGACGACGCTGAACACCGGGAACGTCCGTGATGAACGGACTGTCGAACAATTGGCAAGAATCTAATACTCATTTATTTAAGACTGTCATCCTGAGCGTAGCGAAGAGCCTGCCCTGAGCTTGCCGAAGGGACCCCCCTACACTCTCTATCTTCCTCAAGCTCGCAAATTTTCTCGCCGGTCAGCATCCCTGCAAGAAAGTTTAAGAGCATGATTTCGATGCCGTCATTCTGGGGATCCCTTCGGCAAGCTCAGGGCAGGCTCTTCACTTCGTTCAGGATGACAGAAATCCGGGTGAAAGCAAAAAAAGGTATTCTGGTGTGCAAGGAAGGCATTGAGAGGCACGGCATGTTGAAAGTTGGCGACGAAGCCCCGGACTTTGACCTGGAAGCCGTAACCAGCAACCGCCTACATCGCGTCAAGCTCAGCGATTTTCGCGACCGTCAGAATGTCGTGATCGCATTCCATCCCCTCGACTGGACTCCGACTTGAGCGACGCAATTGCCGGCGCTGAACGCGGAGCTCGAGATCTTCGCCGGCCTCAATGCCCAGGTTCTGGACATCAGCGTGGATTCGGTGGCAAGCCACATCGCGTGGCAGAAGCAAGAAATTGGAACAATTAATTTCCCCATGTGCTCGGATTTTTATCCGCACGCGGAAGTAAGTGCGAAGTATGGCATCCTGCGCGATGCACCCCCGGTTCCGGGCATCAGCGAGCGCGCCGCGTTCATCGTGGACAAGAACGGAAAAATTGCCTTCGCCAAGCTCTATCCTCTCGACCAAACGCCGGACAAGGACGAACTATTAGCCGCTTTGCGGAAGCTGGAAGAGCGTATCTAGCAGTCCAACTTACTGTTTCAAAATCGAATCAATCAGCGCGTAGAGCTGATTCAGGTCGGTCGGGACCTCCACCGGTTTAACGCCAGGCTTCGCGCTCACAATGTAAATGGTGGGCGTGTGGTCCAGACCAATGCGCTGGCCAAGATTCCTGTCTTCCGAAATCTGCGCGGCAAACTTGCCCTGCGGATCAATCACAAACGGCAGCGCCATCTTGTGCGCCCCCGCAAACGTCTCAGCGTAGGCGCGAAGGTTGTCGGGATTAATCTGCGGCTGATTGGCAAACATGTAGTCGCGGAACTGGTTGCCCAGATCCTTCGAGGTCTGGTCGAAATAGCGCGCGATGACGGCGGCCTGTAGCGACCAGTCGTGCTTAGGCAACGGATAGTCGTGGCGGATCACAGGGATCTTATAGGTGGCGCTGGCTTTTTCCACCTGCGGCGCGGCTCGGCTGCACTGCGGGCATTGCAGGTCTTCGAAGACAATAATCGCAGCCTTGGCGCCTTTGGGAGCCTTGAGCATGGACGTGTCTTGGGCCGTGGCGGCGGTCGCGAACAGAAGAACAGCACAGAGTGTCAGGAAGAGCGTTTTCATAGAGATCAGTCCTTGCAACATGACCAGCTCAGTTGGATGCGGGAAGGCCGTCAAATGCCTCCTGCAAGCCTCTGCCTATGTTAACTGAAGCGGGCGGCGGAGGCGACTACCGAGTTTGGGACGCTGACACCCGGTCAATAGCGGCCCTAAGTTCTTCATAAGAAAGGGCTCCAGGGTGGTAAAACGCCACTTTCCCGGCCCGGTCCAGCAGCACCAGCGTAGGCGTAGTGCTGACGCCATAAACGCTGAGATTTTCCTGACTGACCGGCGCTGGCACGTCCAGGAGCGCGGTGTAGTAGCGGTCGCGCGTGTCTTGGATGTACGCCAGCTCCGCCGCTGGGGTGGCATTCTCGCCGCCGGCGGCGATGCCATAGCGCTGCGTGGGCGCAATCATGGCTAAGCCCTTCGAGGCATACTCGGAGTGCAGGCGGCCCAGGATGGGTGCTTCGCCCTTGCAGTCTAGACACCAGTGCGCCCAGAAGAACAGCAGTACCGGGGAACCTTTGAGCTGCGCGAGGGCGACGGGCTTCGGGCCAAGGTATTCAGCGAGTTGCAGCGGCGGCGCGGGCTTGCCGACGAGAGCGAGCAGGTTGAGGTTTTTCTGCAAACGGTTGCGGATAGACGTGTTGCGGTAGATGAGCAAATTCTTTTTGAGCAAGGCTACGGCCTGCGTGGGAGAACCCTTCGCCGCCAGGACTTGTGCCTCCACTTCGATGGCCGCGCCCAAGGCAGACGGCAGATGCGGCTCGGCGTCGAGTTTGCGTGTTTTGAGCTGTAGGATTACGAGCCGCTGGGTATTGCGCGCATAGGTATTAGCTTGTTCGATATTATTGTTTTTTAAATATGCCCGGCCCATCCACGAATAGGCTTCGAGATATTCCGGCGTGACGCTGTGCTGGGCGCGATAGGTGGCGAGTTGGGTGTCAGCTTGCGCGAACGCTTGGGATTCGAGGGAGATGCGGACGTCTGTGATGATGTCCGCGTGGGCGGCGGTCAATAGGGCAAGAACACAGGGCAGCCAGGCACGCATGGGTTTTATGATGACCGAAACCGGAGAAAGTTGCGAGGGTGTCACTAAAACAAATCCGAGTGTGTTCCAGTACGTACCAGATACAAGTCGTCACCGTCGATCTTGTAGAGCAGCAACCAATCCGGCTCGATGTGGCAATCCCTGTGATGCTTCCAGTTGCCGCCGAGTGAATGGTCTTTGTAGCGCTGAGGCAAGGGATTGTTTTCCAGCAAAAGAAGAATTACCTCTCGCAGCTTTGGCATATCCTTGCCGCGCCGTTCCGCCAGCTTCACATCACGCCGGAACTGCGCGCTGTTGATCAGCCTTCTCACGCTTAGATTCCCAAATCCTTGAAGGCTGCCTCAGCAGACTTATGGCGTTTGCCTTGGCGGCGATCTACTTCCTGCATAGCCTTAACGGTGGTTGCGTTGGGAACTTTCACCTCAAACGGCAGGGCTTTCTCGGCGACCACGCGGACCAGTAACATACGCACTGCGTCGGACACGGACAATCCCATCGCAGCCAGGGTTTTTGTGGCTCTCTCTTTTACGCGGATGTCCACGCGGATGTGGACCATCGATGTCGTTGCCATAGAAATTTAGCCTCTGAGATACATTGTATCTCAGAGGCGAAGAATTGTCGAGTCTGGGCAGTAACGGCCCGCGCGGAGCTTTGCTCCGCTTGGACAGTGGGGGAGCCGTCTCCATCTGGAGTTAAATGGGTAGTGGGGTGTGGCTGCGGGCCTGGATTTCAATGAAGATGTTTACCAGCGCCACCGCTGCCGGAGTCACGCCTGGAATGCCACTGGCTTGGGCTAGGGTGCGGGGGCGGATGTGGGTCAGTTTCTCCTGCATTTCGCGGGAGAGGCCGCTGACGGTTCCGTAATCGAACCACGTGGGAATGGTGCGCTGCTCGGCCTTCTTCAGGCGCTCAATGGCTTTGTGCTGCTGGTCGAGATAGCCCGCGTACTTGATTTCGGTTTCGACGGATTTGAGGTCGTTGCGGAGCCATGCGCTGGACGACGATGATGTGGAGGCTCCGTTCTGATTCAGTAACGCAGGCGCGAGTTCGCGGAGAATTGGAATCAGGAACTCGATTTTGATTTCCGGGCGCTTGAGGAGCTGAGCTAGGGTTTGGCCGATGGCGGGTTGGAGGTCAATTTCAGTTTTCGCGTCGGCGGTGACTGTCGTGGCAAGAGCATCCAACATCTCCCGCGTCGGGCGCGTCTTTTCCAGGAAGGATTTCAGGGCTTTCAGGCGTTCCTGTTTAGCTTCAAAATTTTGCCACGTCGTGTCGTCGACTAGGCCAACGCGCCGCCCGAGTGGCGTTAGGCGCTGGTCAGCGTTGTCGATGCGCAGGTGTAGCCGAAACTCGGCGCGCGAGGTGAACATGCGGTAAGGCTCGTTGGTGCCCTTGGAAATTAAGTCGTCGATGAGGATCGCGGTGTAGCCGTCGGAGCGGTTGAGGATGAGCGGCGGCTCGCCTTTGAGCTTGAGCGCGGCATTGATGCCGGCCATCAGGCCCTGGCATGCGGCCTCTTCGTACCCGCTTGTCCCGTTGATCTGTCCGGCCAGGAACAATCCAGCAATCTTCTTCGTTTCCAGCGTGCGCTCAAGCTCGGTCGGGTCGATGGAGTCGTACTCAATGGCGTAGCCGGGGCGCATCATTTCGGCATTTTCCAGGCCGGGAATTGAATGAATGGCGGCGAGCTGGACTTCAATCGGCAGCGATGTACTCATGCCGTTGACGTAGATCTCGTGCGTGTTCAGACCCTCGGGCTCGAGGAAGAGCTGGTGCTGAAGCTTCTCCGGGAACTTAACGATTTTGTCTTCAATCGACGGGCAATAGCGCGGGCCAATGGATTGAATCTGCCCGCTATACATGGGTGATCGATGCACGTTTTCGCGGATGATGCGATGCGTCTCTTCCGTCGTCGACGCGATGTAGCAAGGCACTTGCCTGTCGTGGTGCGCGACTTGTTTCGTGCGAAAACTGAACGGCGTGGGGTCGGCGTCGCCGGGTTGGGCTTCGAAGCGCGACCAGTCGATGGAGCGGCCATCGAGACGGGGCGGTGTTCCGGTTTTGAGACGACAACCACGCAGGCCCAGATTCTTCAACGCTTCGCCTAACAGAACCGCGGCAGGTTCCCCAGAACGCCCCGCGGGATATTGCTGTTCACCGCAATGGATCAGGCCGTTGAGGAACGTTCCGGTGGTGATGATGACAGCCCGCGCGGCAACCTGGCGCCCGTCGCGCAATGTAAGGCCTCGCGCTGTTCGAGGGGCTAGGTTCGTAGCCTCCGAACGGCCGGGGGCGGCCGTTCCCACGCAGTCCTCGTCCAGAATCAGCCCGGTAACTTCCGCCTGCTTAATCTTCAGATTCGGCTGCGCTTCCAGCATCTCCCGCATCTTCAGCCGGTAAGCCTGCTTGTCGCACTGTGCTCGCGGCGACCACACGGCCGGGCCTCGGGAGGTATTCAGCAAGC